>NZ_RZOI01000880.1:0-2193 GCF_004022645.1 Mesorhizobium sp. M4A.F.Ca.ET.020.02.1.1
GTGCAGGAGCAATCTGATACCGCCACGCATCTTGCTCAGTTCAAGGCGCATCTCGGCAAGGATGCGAAGCTGACGCTGTTCGTGATGAACGCCGGCGGCAGGCTGGTGCGTCAGGAAGTCGTGGTGCGCACGACCGGCGAGGGCGCCGATTTCAAATTGCGCGGCATCAACCTTCTGGCCGGCGACACCCATACCGACACCACCATGGTGCTCGACCATGCCGTGCCACACACCACCTCGACCGAAGTGATCCGCAACGTGGTCACCGGCAAGGCGCGCGGTGTCTTCCAGGGCCGCATCAACGTGCATCAGCATGCGCAGAAGACCAACGCCAAGATGGCCTGCAACACGCTGCTGCTGTCGGATGACGGCGAGTTCTCAACCAAGCCGGAATTGGAGATCTTCGCCGACGACGTCGTCTGCGGCCATGGCGCGACCGTCACCGAGATCGACCACGACCATCTCTTCTACCTGATGGCGCGCGGCATCGACGAGAAGAGCGCGCGCGGCCTGCTGGTCAAGGCTTTCGTCGCCGAAGTGATCGAGGAACTGGAAGACGAGGCGCTCGTCGAGGCGCTGGAAGCGCGGCTCGACGATTGGTTTTTGACGCACGGGTAAGCGCCTGTCTTCTCCCCTCGCGGGAGAAGGTGGATCGGCGCGCGGCGCCGAGCGGGGTGCTGGACGGAGTGAGGCGGTGCCTCGGAAGAGCTTGTGATGGACCAGAAAGTCGAATCCACCCCCTACGACGTCGAGGCCATCCGCCGCGATTTCCCGATCCTGTCGCGGGAAGTCTATGGCAAGCCGCTGGTCTACCTCGACAATGGCGCCTCGGCGCAGAAGCCCAAAGCCGTGCTCGACGCCATCCAGCACGCCTACAGTCAGGAATACGCCAACGTCCATCGTGGCCTGCACTTCCTGTCGAATGCCGCGACCGACGCTTATGAGAAGGCGCGGGAGACGGTGCGCCGCTTCCTCAATGCGCCGAGCACCGACAACATCGTCTTCACCTCCAACACCACCTCGGCGATCAACACGGTCGCCTATGGCTACGGCATGCCCAACATCGGCGAGGGCGACGAGATCGTGCTGTCGATCATGGAGCACCACTCCAACATCGTGCCGTGGCATTTCATCAGGGAGAGGCAGGGCGCCAAGCTGGTCTGGGTGCCGGTCGACGATCTCGGCGCCTTCCACATCGAGGAATTCGAGAAGCGGCTGACCGCGCGCACAAGACTCGTCGCCATCACCCAGATGTCGAACGCGCTGGGCACGGTGACGCCGATCAAGGAGATCGTGCGCATCGCGCATGCCCGCGGCATCCCGGTGCTGGTCGACGGCAGCCAGAGCGCCGTGCACATGCCGATCGACGTGCAGGACCTCGACTGCGATTTCTTCGTCTTCACCGGCCACAAGGTCTACGGCCCCTCCGGCATCGGCGTGCTCTACGGCAAGAAGCACATGCTGGAGGAGATGCGGCCCTTCATGGGTGGCGGCGAGATGATCGAGGAAGTGACGGAGGACATCGTCACCTACAACGAGCCGCCGCATCGTTTCGAGGCCGGCACACCGCCGATCGTGCAGGCGATCGGCCTCGGCGCCGCGCTCGAATATATGGAAAAGGTCGGCCGCGAGCGCATCGCCGCGCACGAGGCGGATCTCAAGGACTATGCCCATGAGCGGCTGCGCGCCATCAATTCGCTGCGCATTTTCGGTGACGCGCCGGGCAAGGGCGCCATCATCTCGTTCGAATTGCAGGGCATACATGCCCATGACGTGTCGATGGTGATCGACCGGCAGGGCGTGGCAGTGCGCGCCGGCACCCATTGCGCCCAGCCGCTGTTGAAACGCTTCGGCGTGACCTCCACATGCAGGGCATCGTTCGGCATGTATAATACCAGGGCCGAAGTCGACGCTTTGGCCGATGCGCTGGAAAAGGCGCGAAAGTTCTTCGGGTGACGACCATGGAAGATGCGAGCACCACCGCAGAGACAGCTCCGGAAACGGCCGCGAACGGCGTGGTTTCGGCTTCTGCCATTCCTGCCGACGAGCTGGCGCGACTGACCGACGACATCGTATCGGCGCTGAAGACGGTCTACGACCCGGAAATCCCCGCCGACATCTACGAACTCGGCCTCGTCTACAAGATCGATATCGAGGACGACCGCTCGGTCAAGATCGACATGACCCTGACCG
>NZ_RZOI01000881.1:0-2191 GCF_004022645.1 Mesorhizobium sp. M4A.F.Ca.ET.020.02.1.1
CTTCGGCTGTCGCCGTCAGGTTGCGCCAAAGCCTGTAACGATCCCGTTGGTCAGGCTCGGCGGCCTGATCAAATTCCGCCCGGATAGTTCGGGCTTTCGCGGGTGATCGTGACGTCATGGGCGTGGCTTTCACGAAGTCCGGCGTTGGATATGCGCACAAAGGTGGCGCGTTCTCGGAAATCGGCAAGATCGCGGCCACCGACATAACCCATAGCGGCTTTCAGGCCGCCTGCAAGCTGGTGCAGCACGCCAGCCACAGGTCCTTTGTAGGGAACCTGCCCTTCGATGCCTTCCGGGACCAGTTTCAGCGTGTCGCGGACCTCGGCCTGGAAGTAGCGATCGGCCGAGCCGCGCGCCATGGCGCCGACCGAGCCCATGCCGCGATAGGCCTTAAACGAGCGGCCCTGGTGCAGATAGACCTCGCCCGGGCTCTCGTCGGTGCCGGCCAGCAGCGAGCCGATCATGGCGGCGCCGGCGCCAGCGGCGAGCGCCTTGGCGAGATCGCCCGAATATTTGATGCCGCCGTCGGCAATCACCGTCACGCCCTTTTTGTGCGCCGTCTCGACCGCCGACATGATCGCCGAAAGCTGCGGCACGCCGACGCCGGCGACGATTCGCGTGGTGCAGATCGAGCCTGGACCGATGCCGACCTTGACGGCGTCGGCGCCGGCGTCGATCAGCGCCTGCGTGCCTTCCGCAGTGGCGACGTTGCCGGCCAGGATGCGCACCGAATTCGAAAGCTTCTTCGCCCGGGTCACCGCGTCCAGCACGCGCTGCGAGTGGCCGTGCGCGGTGTCGATGACCAGAAGATCGACGCCGGCATCGATGAGGCGTTCGGCACGCTCGAAGCCGTCATCGCCGACGCTGGTGGCGGCGGCGGCGCGCAGCCGTCCCTGCGCATCCTTGGTGGCGTGCGGGTTGAGCTGCGACTTCTCGATGTCCTTGACGGTGATCAGGCCGACGCAATTGCCCTTCCTGTCGACGACGACCAGCTTCTCGATGCGGTGCTTGTGCAAGAGCCGCTTGGCCTCATCCTGGTCGACATTCTCCTTCACCGTGATCAGGTTCTCGCGGGTCATCAACTCATAGACCTTCTGCGAGGGATCGGAAGCGAAACGCACGTCTCGGTTGGTCAGGATGCCGACCAGCCGGCCGACCGTATGGCCGCCGGTGCCGCCGTTCTCGACCACCGGAATGCCCGAAATCGAGTAGGTGCGCATCAGCGCCAGCGCGTCGGCGAGCGTGGCGTCCGGACCGATGGTGACGGGATTCACCACCATGCCGGATTCGAACTTCTTCACCTGGCGGACCTGCTCTGCCTGCTCGGCTGGCGAGAAATTGCGGTGGATGACGCCGATGCCGCCGGCCTGGGCCATGGCGATAGCGAGCCGGGCCTCGGTGACGGTGTCCATGGCGGCCGACAGGATCGGCACGTTGAGGTCGATGTCGCCGGCGATGCGGGTGCGGATGTCGGTCTCGCCGGGCATGACCTCGGAATGACCGGGCTGCAGCAGCACGTCGTCAAAGGTCAGCGCCAGCGCGCCGGTGGACGTTTCGATGATTTTTGCCATGGCCAGTCCTTCGAACACGAAAAAGCCTGGGGAATACAAAAAAGCGCTGGACCGTTATGGACAGCGCCGACTCGTTTCTTCCCTTTCAGGATTGGCGCTGGCTGGTAACACGTCGCGATGACATTGAAAAGACGATGATTGCATGTCATCGCAAGTGCTGGGTTGCCCTGATGGCGGCCACGAAGGACTGCGGTCGCATGACCTGATCGCAATTGCCCGCTTTTTGGGTGGCGGCGGCACAGCGATCAGAACCGGTGAATGCTCGATCTCTTCGCCGGCGCGAGCAGGTACTCGACGGGCACCCTTGTTACATTTTGATCTAGGGTTGCGTCGGAACGTTGATTGGCTCGACTGCCCTGATGCCGATGACATATGGCCACCAGGGGTTGCGGTCGCGCAAAAGTGACAGCAATTTAATGCGACACTCGGGCCAATGCGTGATAACCGCCCGGGCATGCCGGCTCGCCCCCAAGCCAGGCTCCGGATTCGTGAAGACAAATCAGGGCGTTCCCTTGAACCGCATCATTCCGCTCATCCTGGCGGTCGCACTTTTCATGGAGAACATGGATTCGACCGTGATCGCGACGTCGCTGCCGGCGATCGCCGTCGACATCCACACC
>NZ_RZOI01000882.1:0-2186 GCF_004022645.1 Mesorhizobium sp. M4A.F.Ca.ET.020.02.1.1
GTGAAGGAATAGCTGCCATCGGCCTTGACCTTGATGGAGCCGTCGCCGATGTCGATCGCCTGCGAGTAGCCGTCCTGGCCGAAAACCAGCAGCGTGCCGTCGATATGGGTCACCGTGGCGCCGTCGGCGCCGGCGACGAAGTCCAGTGTGCCGGTGACCGTCGCGCCTTCAGCGACGTCCTGCGAGGCTTCCGCGCTCGCCGCCGGCACGTCGTCGACGATGTTGACGGAGAGCGTGCCGTTGGCGCTCTGCCCGTCCTCGTCGGTCAGCGTGACGGTGAAGTTCTCGAACAGGCTGTTGGTGTCCTGGGCGGTGGCATGCGCCTCGTTGTCGTTAAGCGTGTAGGTGTAGCTGACCACGCCGGTGCCGGCGTCATAGCCGGTCACCGTCAGCGTGTTGCCGAGCGCGGTCGTGAACGAACCGCCGGTGAATGTGCCATTGGTGATGAAGGTGTGGCCGTCGATCGCCAGCGAGGCGATGCCGTCAGGCGAGTTGATGGTGAAGGTGCCGCCCTGGGTCGTGCTTTCCTTCGAAGTGTCGGAACCGGCCGACTCGTCGGGCCCGCGGCTGGCCAGGAGGTCGTTTTCATTCACGATGACGTCGCCGCCATTGGCCTCCGGCGTCAGGTCGCTGATTTCCGGCGTCGAGTTGCCGATCGAGATCGTCAGCGTGGTGTGCGAGGTGTCGCCGTCGCCGTCCTTGATCGTGTAGGTGAAGACGTCGTTGACGCCGCCGGGCGTGCCGGCGTCGCGCACAAAGGTGTAGGAGCCGTCCGCGTGAAGCGTCAGCTTGCCATATTCGCCCTGGATGGGCGTATTGAGCGTGGCGGCATTGTCGACATCGGTATTGGTGTTGCCGGCGGCGACGCCGACCACCGTCGCGTCGTCGGCGCCCTTGGTGTCGGCGCCCGCCGCGTTGCCGTCCGATCCGCTGCCGTCCATGACATTGCCGGCGACCGGCGCGAACGAACCCGCTGCCACCGCATCGGTGTCGGCAACCGCCGTCGGTACGTCATCGATGATGGCGACCGCAAAGGTGGTGCTGGCGGTATCGCCGTCGGAATCCGTGACGGTGATGCTGAAATTGTCCGGAACCGTATCGTTGGGGTCGTAACCGTTGGTGTGATCGGGATGGGTGACCGACTCGGTCACCGTGTAATTGTATTCAATAGCGCCGGTGACCGGATTGAAGGAGACGATCGTGATGTAGCCGAACTGGCCCTGGATCTGCTGCCCGACGCCCGTGACGGTGACGCCGTTGATGACGATCGAGCCGATCCCGTCCGGCGCGTCGATGGTGATCGTTCCGGTGCTCGACGTCTCCGAATTGCTTGGCGCGTCGCTGCCCGGCGACTGTGACGGGCCGCCGTCGAGGCCGGTTTCGCTGGCCGCCTCGTCCGGCGTAAGCAGCGACACCGCCACCACCGAAACCTTCCTGTCGACAATGGATGGGAAGAGTTCGCGCCGGTCGAGCTGGCCGAACTGCAGGGCCGTCGGCGGCAGCAGGGCCGACAGGTCGAAGCCGTCGCCGATGCCGCCGGGAGGGACGGAGAAGTTTCCGCCCGCGCTATTCGGCGAGCCGTTTCCGGGTCCGGCAGAGATCGAGCCGTCGGCGCCGAAGGCAACGTCGACATGGCTTGCTTCCAGCGCCGCGATCAGGGCAACGCGCGGCACCTCGACTTCGCCGAGGATGAAGGTGGGCACATTGAGCGCGCCGTCCTTGATGACGATCTCAGATCCGTCGGGCTGCACGAGCACGAGGTTGTGGCCGTCGACCTTGATGTTGTCGATCGAGACATTGGCCGGAAGCCTGACGACATTGCTGGCGTCGGCCACATAATCATGCGCCGCGCCCGCCGGTGCGTTTGCCGCAGCCGCCGGCGCTCCATTTGCCGGCGGGGTCGCGGCAGCTGCCGGTGCTTCGGGCTGAACGGGTGCGCCGCTGCCGACATCGACCGGTACCGGATCCGCCGGCGCGGCTTGCCCTGTCGAGGCGGCCTGCGCGACCTGGATTTCCTGCGCCGGTGTCAGGCCGGCGTGTTCAGTGGAAACCGCGCGCTCGTCAAAGGAAGCTGAAACGTTGTCCGAATCGATGTTGGTCGTCATGGCTGGAAACCCCTCCGGTATTTCCCGGGAAGAGACAGGGACGGCCTTGTCTTTGCAACAGTCGCTCAATCTGTTTCATAT
>NZ_RZOI01000883.1:0-2185 GCF_004022645.1 Mesorhizobium sp. M4A.F.Ca.ET.020.02.1.1
ACTTCTCGCGGCTGCGATGGTGCTGGGCACGGCAGCAAAGGCCTCGGATTTCTCCGAGCCGTGGAAGAACGCTGAGCGCGCGCTGGTCATCGACGCCTACGAATACAATTCCATCGACTGGGCCAAGCTTGCCACCGACAAGCGCATCGTCGGTTTCATCAACAAGGCGTCCGACGGACTGCCGCCGGCCTATTTCTGCTCGGGCGACGACACCGAATTCCGGCTCTGCAAGGCGCTATGGAAGCGCTATGCGGTGACACGCGAACTGTTCCAGACGCGCAAGGTGGTGGCCAAGGCACTCGGCCTGAAATGGGGCGCCTATCATCTTGCCCGGCCCGGCAACCCGGTCGAGCAGGCAAACAATTTCGTCGATTTCGCCGAGCCCGCGTCGGACGATCTGATAGCCCTCGACCTCGAAGGCAATGATCCCACGCAATGGATGTCATTGGAGGATGCGGAAGAATTCGTGCGCCAGGTGCATCGGCGGCTGGGCCGCTTCCCGGTGCTCTACACCAACGGCAGGACCGCGCAATACATTGCCGACAACCGCTATCAATACCGGCTCTTGTCGCGGCTGCCGCTCTGGTATGCGCGCTACAAGCCGGACATCGATGTGCATTTTCCGATGGGCAACTGGCAGGGCTACGCACTGTGGCAGTTTTCGGCGCACACCAATTGCGGCCGCTTCAAATGCCCCTATCGCGTGCCAGGCACACCGAACGACATCGACGTCTCGGTTGCGCCGATGAATGCCGACCGGTTGCGCGAGCAATGGGCCTTTGGCGGCCTGATCGACGTGCCGTCCGACTATCTCGCCTCGATCCCGGTACCGGTCTCGCGCGAAGCCGGGCTCGCCGGCAAATTCACCATAACCTATGCCGACGTGGCGACGCCGCCCACCGTCGAGGAGATGGTTTCGGTGCTCGGCCAGCGCTGGCGGAAGTTCCGCGACGGCTTCCGTATGCCTGTGGTGAAGACGGTGCCGCGGCGTCCACGCTTCGGCATCGTCGAATATGTCGCGTGGAAGCGGACCGAGCAGCGCTCAGCGACGCAGATCGAGGCTGCCTTCGCGGCGGCTGATCCGGTTAGTACAGCCTCGACCGCGATCGACCGTAACCGGCGCTGACCAGCCGGATCCAGCATCAGCGGCGGCAATTGCCTCAACGATGATTTCCCAGGCTGGCATACATGCCGGTGGTGCGAAACTGCGTCGGGGTAATGCCATAAGAGCGACGAAAAACCTTGGAAAAGTAGTTCGCGTCCTCGAAACCGCACATGACGGCGACTTCCTTGACCGGCAGGAAATCGGCTTTGGTCAGCAACTTCGCCGCGCGCTGCAGGCGCTGCTGCAAGACAAATTCAGCAGGTGGGATGCCTTCGCTCTCGGCGAAGCAGCGCGAGAAGTGCGCGCGGCTGAGGCCACTGATCCGAACGAGATCGGCCACCTGCAGTGGCTTGTCGAGATTGGCGTTGATGTGGTCGATCACCGGCTGCATGGCGCTCTGTTTTTCGGCGAAGGCGTGCGATCCGAAAACATCGTCGTAGAGCGCCATGGCGGCTTCGTAGGCGACGGCGGAAGCGGCGCCCGGGGAAGCTGCCCCCTTGATGAGGCGCAGGCTGCAATCGGCAAGATGATCAATCGTCATCGGCTGCAATCGAAATACGGGGCCTGAGACACTCAGAATCGATTTGTGGATGCGCAGCGCCTCCTCGCCATTCATCGAGATCCAGAAATATTCCCAGCGGTCGCCCGTAGCCAGCCAGTAGCGATGGTTGTGCGGCACCAGCACCAGCAGCGTGTCGTTCTTCTGGAGGCGGTAGTTGCGGTTCTCGTAGCGCAACTGGCCGGCCCCGCTGATGGTGTGCTGGAGCACGGTGAACGGGGTCTGGCCGCGCTTTCGACCGTCCCAGTCGTAGGTTTCGTCCTCGCGAACTTCGTAACCCGTGCTTGTCGGCATGGCATGCAGGCGCTGGCGGCCGCGCGGCAGCGAGATCGTCCGCATCGATGGTCCGTTGGCGATCAGATCCTGCAGCACAAAATTACCCTCGAAAGCATAATCCTTCTCTGTTCGCGCCTGCGAATAAGCGCATAATCCAGCTCCAGAGAACGGGAACGACCCGCGGTCGAGGAGCGGGCGGGAGGAGAAAAGGCCGGATTTCCGGCCTGAGTGGTATGCACGCGATG
>NZ_RZOI01000884.1:0-2184 GCF_004022645.1 Mesorhizobium sp. M4A.F.Ca.ET.020.02.1.1
GGTACGCAATCTGTCCATTTCCCAGCAGCAAATGGTCGAGATCGCCAAGGCGCTGACGCTCGATTGCCGCATCCTTATCTTCGACGAACCGACGGCAGCGCTGACCGAGCGCGAGGCCCAAAAACTGTTCGAGATCATTCACCAGCTTGCCGGCGAAGGCATCGGCATCATCTACATCTCGCACCGCATGGCCGAGATCTTCGACAATTGCGACCGCGTCACGGTGCTGCGCGACGGCCGCTACATCACCACGCTCGACATAGCAGGGACGACTCCCGAACAAGTTGTCGCCTCCATGGTCGGCCGCGTCATCGACAGCCTCTACCCCGAGAAGCTGCGCGACGATGAACGGTCCGAAGACATATTGCTCGAGATCGTCGGCCTCTGCGAGGCGACTGCCTTCCGCGACATTAGCTTTCAGCTGCGCAAGGGCGAAATCCTGGGCATTGGCGGCCTGATCGGCGCCGGCCGCAGCGAGATCGTCAAAGGCATCTGCCGGCTCGAAGGTGAGGTGACCGGCGATGTCAGCCTGCGCGGCGAGCGCCTGTCGCTGACACACTATGGCGACAGCATCGCCGCGGGCATCGTCTACCTGTCCGAAGACCGCAAGGGCGACGGGCTGTTTCTCGACATGTCGATCGCCGCCAACATTTCGGCGCTGGCGGTCGACCGGATCGCCACGCGCTTCGGCCTCATCAACGAGCGGCGCGAGAAGCATCGGGCGGAAACGATCGGCAAGCAGCTGTCGCTGAAATGCGGCCATGTCGGTCAGCCGGTTTCGACACTGTCGGGCGGCAACCAGCAGAAGGTAGCGATCGCCAAGATGCTGTCGGTCGACCCGAAGGTGATCTTCCTCGACGAACCGACGCGCGGCGTCGATGTCGGCGCCAAGGCCGAAATTCATCGCATCCTGCGCAAGCTGGCGCGCGATGGCGTCGGCATCGTGGTCATCTCCTCCGAGCTGCCGGAGCTGATCGGCATCTGCGACCGGGTGCTGATCGTGCGCGAGGGACGCATTACCGGCGAAGTCGCGGGGGCAGAGATGACGGAGGAAAACATCATGGTCCTGGCATCGCTTGCCGATAAAGGCCGGCAACGGAGCGCCGCATGAGCATCGTGGGGGACAGTATGGACAGCGCGACGCAAGCTGCCAGGATAGGGCTCGGCGCAAGGTTCGGCGGCCTGATCAGGATGCGTGAGACCGGCCTGATCCTCATCATCGCCGTGCTGTTTGCCGTCATGTCGTTCGCATCCCCCTATTTCCTGACCTGGGACAATATGCGGGCGATGGCGATGGCCTTCGCGGTGGAAGGCATCGTCGTGGTCGGCATGACGATCCTGCTGATTTCCGGCGGCATCGACCTTTCGGTCGGCTCGGTCACCGCGCTCGCCATGGTGGTCGCCGGTCTGCTTTTCCTCAGCGGCATGGACCCCTGGCTGGCGTCGCTGGTGGCGATAGCGGCTTGCGCTGCCATCGGCGCCTTCATGGGATTCTTCGTCACCAGAGTGGGGCTGCACCACTTCATCGTCTCGCTGGGGGTGATGGTGATTGCACGCGGGCTCTGCCTGCTCGGCACCGGCGGCCGCCCGCTCGGGCTTTACACCCTGCCGCCTGAGTTCAAGTTCATCGGCCAGGGCGCGGTCGGCGGCATTCCCGTCGTCATCATCATCTTCATTGTCTTCGTCATCCTGTCCGACTTCATGCTGCGCCGCACGACGATGTTCCGCAAAGTCTTCTACACCGGCAGCAACGAGAAGGCGGCGGCCTATTCCGGCATCCGCACCAAGAAGGTCGTGTTCTTGACCACGACGCTCTGCTCGACACTGTGCGGTTTTGCCGGCGTCATCTACATGGCCCGCTTCGGCTCGGCCCAGCCGACATTCGGCGCCGGCATGGAGCTGAACGTCATCGCCGCCGCGGTGATCGGCGGCGCAAGCCTGACCGGCGGCATCGGCACCATTCTCGGCGCCATCCTGGGCACCGTCCTTTTGTCCGTCGTTTCAAGCTCGCTCGCTCTGCTCGACGTGTCCGTCTATTGGCAGGACATCATCCGCGGGTCCATTCTGCTGACGGCGGTCACCGCCGATTATTACTTCAACAAGCGGCGGGGCTGAGATGGCGGACAGCAGGGAAGATTTCGAGGCGATCCGGCAGATCCACACCGTGCTGGTGCTGCATTTCGT
>NZ_RZOI01000885.1:0-2182 GCF_004022645.1 Mesorhizobium sp. M4A.F.Ca.ET.020.02.1.1
AAGGAATGCAGCGCCAAGTACCAGGCCGCCAAGGCCGCCGGCACGTTGAACGGCGTCAAGTGGAACGACTTCCGCAAGGCCGAATGCGGCCCCGGCGCAACCGCCGCGGCGGAACCCGCCAAGGCAACGACCAAGGCCGCCGCCGCTGAAGGAGGCAAGGGCCTCAGCATGGCCGATTGCAGCGCCAAGTACCAGGTGGCCAAGACCGGCAACAAGCTCAACGGCATGAAGTGGAACGACTTCCGCAAGGCAGAGTGCGGCGCCGCCGCGGACGACGACGACACGGTGCCGGCTCCGACGGAGGCGACCTACACCAGCGAACCCGAGAAGCCGTCCGTTGCCGCTCCCAAGGGCGTGAAGTTCCCGACGGCGATCTCCAAGAAGTTTGCCAGCGAGACCCCGGCCAAGGGCCGCATGCACACCTGCCTCGAGCTGTACTATGCCAACAAGGACGCCAACACGCTGAACGGCCTCAAGTGGATTCAGAAGGGCGGCGGCTTCTACAGCCTGTGCAACGCCAAGCTGAAGAGCTGATTTCGCTTCGTTTACGGTTGACGAAGGCCCGCGAACCGTAAAGTTCGCGGGCCTTTTTCTTTGTTGGGCGTGTTTGAGCGAGTACGCCGCATCTGATTTGCGAGTTGGCCAGCGGATATTTCTGAGGCGTTTTTGCTGCCCCTCACCTGCCTGCCGGCTTCCTCTCCGGGGAGAGGGGCGCTCTCATCGCCGATTTCGCCAATCGCGAACGTTGCAGGAAAAGCGCCGGGGCCGCGGCCGGCCACCTTCTCCCGTCACTATACGGGGAGAAGTGCCCGGCAGGGCGATGAGGGGCAGCGCCGGCTTTTGAAAAGAGAGCGGGTCAAAAGCAAAAACGTCACGGACCAGCCGCTGCGTTTTTGGTAGGTGTTCGCTTATCATCACCCCTGCAGCTGGGCTCCATGCCGCCTTCCGGCTCCGGGCCCTTCTTGCCGCGGCCGCCGGCGCCGGCCTTGCTCGCATCTGCATCTCTCTGGAGCGATCGGTATCGTCAACCGCCACACTTCCCACCGCCAGGCTTTATAGTAGCTCGCAAAAATTCTGATTGAACATATGCAGAACAAACAGTATACAAAAAGACATCGATCTCGTTAGCAACCCGGAGGGTCTTATGTCTAGTTTGAAATCGGCCGTATTGGCTGTGACGGCATTGGTTGCGTGGGGCGTCGCCCCTGCAAGCGCACTGACGATGAAGGAATGCGGAGAGACCTATCGCGCAGCCAAGGAAGGCGGCACTCTGAACGGCATGGACTGGGCCGCTTTCCGCAAGGAGAAATGTGCGATGCCCGTTGCCGAGAGTGTCAGCACGGATACGGTCAAAACCGAGCCGCAGCCGAAAAAGGAAACCAGCGCGGCGGTCGCGCCCCCCGTAGCGCCGGCGGGCGTGACATTCCCGACCACGCTGGCCGCCGAGTTCAAGACCGAAAAGCCCGCGAAGGCGCGGATGAAGACCTGCCTGCAGGGGTACCACGGCAACAAGGAGGCAGGTACGTTGAACGGCCTTCGTTGGATCCAGAAGGGCGGCGGCTATTACAGCCTGTGCAATGCGCGGCTGAAAGCTGAATCATAAAAATCGGATACGGCGGATAAGGCGATTCCCACGCGCCAAGCCGTCATCCTCGGGCCTGTCCCGAGGATCTGCTGTCGGGCGACGGGAGCTGGAAACCGCCAACCCGGTTGCGTTGGCAGGTCCTCGGGACAGGCCCGAGGATGGCGCTTCAACGCACATCCGGCGCGTCTCCTGATTTACAACGCGTCGCGTGAAGCCGTCGGATAGGTCAAACCAAAGATTAGAGCGCTTCTGCGTTCCCTGAAACGGTGAAGCGCTCTGATCTCGACTAGCCCTGCGGCTGCGGCTCCATGCCGCCTTCGGGCTCCGGGCCCTTCTTGCGGCGGCCGCCGGTGCCGGCCTTCGGCACGGCCGAGCCACGGCTGGGCGGCGTGTCGTCGCCGAGGTCGCGCGCCGGCTTGTGGCCGGCGATCAGCTGCTTGATCTCCTCGCCGGTCAGCGTCTCGTATTCGAGCAGGCCTTGCGCCAGCGCGATCCATTCCTTCTTCTTCTTGGTCAGGATCGCCTTGGCCGTCGAATAGGCGTCGTCGATCAGCCGGCGCACCTCGGCATCGATGATCTGCGCCGTCTCTTCCGAGA
>NZ_RZOI01000886.1:0-2177 GCF_004022645.1 Mesorhizobium sp. M4A.F.Ca.ET.020.02.1.1
TCGGCGGTCTGCGGGCCGATCGGCGGCTCCGGATCGAGCTTCCAGGCGGCGGTGGAGATGGCGGTGCCAGCGGGAGTGGTGATCGCCAGCGACATCGGCTCGGGAATCGAGTGGGCGACCGGGATGGCCTCGATCTCGAACGGACCGATGGTGAATTTCTCGCCGGCCCGGTAGATCATCGCCGGCACCTTCGGCGCATTCTGCTCGCCCTGCCGCTTGGCCTCCAGCAGGCCGGCGGTGAACGGCGTCATCCAGGCCGGCGCCTTCAGCCTCGGCCAGATGTCGAGCAGAGCGCCGTAATGGTCCTCATGTGCGTGAGTGATGACGATGCCGCGCAGACTGTCGAGGTTCTCCTCGATGAAGCGCGTGTCGGGCAGGATCAGGTCGACGCCCGGATGCGCCGAATCCGGAAAGGTGACGCCGACATCGACGACGATCCACTCGCGCGCATCGGCCGGCCCGTAGCCGTAGAGGGCGAAGTTCATGCCGATCTCGCCGACGCCGCCAAGCGGCACGAAGACGAGTTCGGCGTTTTCCGCTTTCGCCATGTTTCTTCCCTTCCTGGCCGGTCAGGCCAAGTCCGTTACCTTTGGGCCGACGCGACAGCGCCGAAATGCACGTCGCCGGCGGCGATCGTCACGGCAGATCCCTCATCGTCGCGGATCACGAAACGGCAGTCCTCGTCAATGGTCTCGAACGTCCCGCGCACCACATTACCGTCAACCCTGACAGCAACCTCACCGCCGAGCCCCGCGGCGCGCGCCAGCCAGCGCCGCCTGACGGCGGCAAGCCCGCGCCCGTCGTCCCACAGCCGGGCATTCTCGTTCCAGGCATCCGACAGCGCCAGAAACAGGGTTTCGGCATCGCAATTCGCGCCAAGCGCGCGCAGCGATGTCGCCGGATAAGGCAAATTCTCCGGATATGCCACCACGTTGACGCCGATGCCGACTGCCACCGCGAAGCGATCGCCTTCGAGCAGCGCCGATTCCAGCAATATGCCGGCGAGCTTGGCGCCGGAGGCAAGCACGTCGTTCGGCCATTTCAGCTCGAAGCGGTTCTTGCCCTGGCTTGCACCGTCAACGCCGATCGCGATCCTGCCTTGCGGCACGACGGCATCGAGCGCGTCGGCAAGTGCCAGCCCGGCGACGAAGCCCAGCGTCGCGGCGAGCCGCAATTCGCCACCGCTGACGATGAGCAAAGTCGCCGCCAGATTGCCTTCCGGCGTCGCCCAGCTCCGGCCGCGCCGGCCGCGCCCGCTTTCCTGCTTTTTGGAAACGACCCACAGCTTGCCCAGATCGCCGGCCCGGGCATGGGCGAGCGCCAGCGCGTTGGTGGAGCCGACCGTGTCATGGGCTTCGAGCCGGAACCCTTCCGACGCCGCGGTTGGAGCCAACCTAAACGCCATGCCGTCAGAAGAAGGTCTTCGCCGCGGCTTCGGCATAGGTGCCGATCGGCCCGCCGATCAGCACGTAGAACAGCACGAAGGCGCCGCTGACGCCGAGCACGAGGCGCAGTTCGCTGGCCATCGGCACGAAGCCGCCGACCGGTTCGTCGAACCACATGAGCTTGATGATGCGCAGATAATAGTAGGCGCCCACCACCGAGGCCAGCACGCCGATGATCGCCAGCGCATAGAGGTTGGCGTTGATGGCGGCGAGGAAGACGTACCACTTCCCCCAGAAGCCGGCGAGCGGCGGAATGCCGGCCAGCGAGAACATCAGGATAGTGAGGATCGTCGCCATGATCGGATTGGTCGAGGCGAGGCCGGCGAGATCGTTGATCTGCTCGACATTGCCCTCCTTGCGCCGCATGGCGAGGATGAAGGCGAAGGTGCCGAGCGTCATCACCAGATAGATCAGCATGTAGATGGCGACACCGCGCACGCCGGCCTGGCTGTTGGCGGCGAGGCCGACCAGCGCGTAGCCCATGTGACCGATCGAGGAATAAGCCATCAGCCGCTTGATGTTGGTCTGGCCGATTGCCGCGAAGGCGCCAAGCGCCATCGAGGCGATCGAAATGAAGACGATGATCTGCTGCCAGTCCGACGCGATCGGCTTGAAGGCGCCCATGGTGACGCGCACGATCAGCGCCATCGCCGCCATTTTCGGGGCGGCGGCCAGGAAAGCGGTGATCGGCGTCGGCGCGCCCTCATAGACGTCCGGGGTCCACATGTGGAA
>NZ_RZOI01000887.1:0-2176 GCF_004022645.1 Mesorhizobium sp. M4A.F.Ca.ET.020.02.1.1
CTTCAGGATGTTGATGCCTTCGGCGTAGGCGGCCATGACGCCGTATTCGATGCCGTTGTGGACCATCTTGACGAAATGGCCGGCGCCGCTCGGCCCGCAATGCAGGTAGCCGTAGGGCGCGGTGCCGGCGTCCTTGGCCGGCGTGCTCCCGGCGTCGGCGCCGGGCGCTAGCGTGGCGAAGATCGGATCGAGATGGCGCACCGCCTCGTCCGGACCGCCGATCATCAGGCAGTAGCCGCGCTCCAGGCCCCAGACGCCGCCGCTGGTGCCGACATCGACATAGTTGATGCCCTTGGCCGCCAGCTCGGCGGCCTGGTAACGGCGTCGTGATAGTAGGAATTGCCGCCATCGATGATGATGTCGCCGGGCTCCATCAATGCCGCCACCTGGTCGGCGATCCTGCCGGTGATCGCCGCCGGCAGCATCAGCCAGGCGCTGCGCGGCTTGGCGAGCTTGCCGACGAATTCTTCCATCGAGGCGGTGCCGACGGCGCCGTCCTTGACCAAAGCGGCGACGCTTGCCGGGTTGATGTCATAGACGACGCATTCATGGCCGTCGCGCATCAAGCGGCGCACCATGTTGGCGCCCATCCTGCCCAGTCCCATCATTCCGATCTGCATGGATTTGTCCCAGTCGTTTGAGGAAGAAGAAATCTAGCGGCTATCCGACCCTTCGATACAGACGGTGAAGTCGACATTCTCCCAACGGCTGGTGTCGGGCCAGAAAAAAGTGAAGACGATCGTGCTCCCCGGCGGAAGTCGGTCAACGGACAAATCCACCAGATGGACACCGAACGCGTTTTCGATCGTCTTGTCGTCGCGCACCGTCAGCCATTTGTCGCTGCTCCAATGGACAACGCCGCGCGCTGCAAGCTCGACGCGCAGCATCTTGCCGGTGGGGATGGAACGGATCTTGTTGTTGAAGCGCCATATCCTGCGCGGCGAGGTGGTCTTTGCCTTGATGTAGCGCTCGACGCCTTGCGGCGGCAGGTCGAAGACGGCGCCGTCGCGAAGCGAACGCAAGAGCTTGATGTGCTCGGCATGCGCCCAGACCAGCGGCATGGCGCTGCCCGAAGGGGCGCCGCGGCGCAACTCGCGCTGCGGCATGTCGGGGCCGTCCCAGACCTGCTCCGGCAGCAGGCCGCCGATCCCGGCGGACGCCTCGAGCGTCGCGAGCAGGCTTTCCGCCCTGTCCCTGCGGCCCGCCGCGAGCTCGTAATGGGCACGCTCGCCCGCCAGCAGCGGCCATGGGCGGCCCTGGCCAGTGCCGTCGAAGGGCGCGCCGTCCTCGTGCTCGCCATAGCCGTCGCCGGTGTAGCGATACCAGAGCGGCCCTTGCGGCAGGTCGCAGCGCAGCCGGGCGTCGATGGCCTTCAAAGTGTCTAGAATGCGCGGATCATCCGCCGCCCTGAGACCAAAGCGCACCAGCGCCAGCGAATCGGGGCTGATGATAGCCTCGGCCAACCTGTCGGAGTCGACCGGGGGCCGGTTCTTGATCGGCACATAGCCGTCCTTGGGGGAGGCGGCATCCGACGTATCCGGCGGGGCGATGCGGACATAGTAGCCGTTGACGCCCATTTCTGCGGATAATGGCGTGCCGGTGGCATAGGTCCAGCGCTCGATCTGGTCGTTCCAGCAATCGGCGGTCTCGCGCAGATAGTTTGCCGGCTCTGTTTTTCCCACGATGTCGAGCATGTCGGCGGCCGCCAGCAGGGCGGCGATCTCGACGGCCAGCGTGAAGGGGTTGTAGCCGGCATCCTCTTCCCAGCGGTCCTCGCCGGTGACCGGCCCGTTGCGCACGACATAGGACGCGGCACTTTCGATCATCGGCAGGAAGCCGGCGAGTTTCGCGCGCGGCAGGTGGCCGGCGCGGCGCAAGGCGTCGGCAAGCAGCAGCGGAAAGGCGCATTCGTCCATCTGGATGCCCGGCCAATAGGCGGTGCCGTCGGACCAGGCATTTTGCGGCCAGTGGCCGTCCGGCTGCTGGATCGTGCGCAGACGGGTCAGGATCTGTAGCGCCTGCTTGCCGTCGCCGGCGGCTAGGAAGCCGCCGGCAGTCTCGACCAGATCGCGCGGCCAGATAAGGTGGTAGCCGCCGAGATCGTCGTCGCCCTTGTTGAAGCCCCAGGGGATCGACAGGCTGGCGACGGCGGCCCCCGGCCTGGCGATCGACAGAT
>NZ_RZOI01000888.1:0-2173 GCF_004022645.1 Mesorhizobium sp. M4A.F.Ca.ET.020.02.1.1
GATCTCGGCGTCGTCCGCGCCGTCGCCCACCGCCTCGTCATCCTCGATGCCGGACGGGTCGCCGAGAGCGGCGAGGCGCGGGCCGTCATCGGCAACCCGCAATCGGCGATCGGCAAGGCGCTTGTGGCGGCAACGCCGAAACTGAACAGGACCGCAACACCATGACCGACCCAGAAACCAGAGCCGAAAAACTGTCGCGCGAGCTCGATTCCGCTTTCCGCAACCGGGCCGATCTCTACCGCCTCTTCCTCGATGAACTGACCGCGGAACTCGGCGCCGAAAGGGCCGAGGCGGTCATGATCCGCACCATCGAGCAGCGCGGCAGGGAAGTCGCGGCCGCGGCTTTCGCTGATTTCGGACCCAACGACGCGCCGGCGATCGGCGAGGCGTTTCTGGCCGTCAGCCCCGATGGCGGCCGCATGTACCCGACCGATGTCGAGCGCGACGCGACCCACATCGCCTTCAAGGTAAGGCGCTGCCCGCTGAAGGACGCCTGGGTCGAGGCCGGCGTCGGCGAGGAGAAGCTCGCCACGCTCTGCCGCATCGCCGGCGCCTTCGACCGCGGCCTGTTCGAGGCGACCGGCGTGCGCTTCGAAAACGTCACCTGGACGCCGGGCCACGGTTCCGGCTGCTGCCACATCGCGCTTACCAACAGGGATGCCGGTTAGCCAGCTTACCGTCCTCCCGCGCGCTCAGTGCTTGATGCGGTCGCGCATCGCATACCACAGCATGCCGAGCACATAGAGCGGACCGCGCAGCGCCGTGCCGCCCGGGAACGGCAGCGGGCTAAGCGTCGAGAACAGGTCGAGCCGCGCGGAATCGCCGGTGATCGCCTCGGCCAGCAGTTTGCCGGACAGTGTCGACAGGATGACGCCCTTGCCGGAATAGCCATGCGCGAAATAGACCTCGCCATAGTGCCCGACATGCGGCAGGCGTGACGTCGTCACCGACACCAGCCCGCCCCAGGCATGGTCGATGCGGCAGCCCTTCAGTTGCGGGAAGGTCTGTTCCATGTGCGGCCGCACGAAGCCGGCGATGTCGGCCGGCGGCGACGGCGTGTAGCGTTCGCCGCCGCCGAACAACAGGCGCCCATCCGCCGACATCCGGTAGTAGTTAACCACGAAGCGCGTGTCCGACACCGCGACATTGGCCGGGATGACATTGCGCTTGCCCTCCAGCGGCTCGGTGGCGACGATGTAGTTGCCGACCGGCATGATGCGACTGTTGACGCGCGGCTCCAGTCCTTGCAGCAACGCGTCGCCGGCCAGCACGACATGTTTCGCCCGCACAGATCCCTTTGCCGTCGAGACCTTGATCGAAGGCTCCCGCTCCAGCCGCACGGCGACCGAATTCTCGTGGATGGTGACGCCGGCCGCGACCGCCGCGCGGGCAAGCCCCAGCGTGTAGTTCAGCGGATGCATATGGCCGCCGAGCGGCTCGTACATGGCGCCGTGATAGGGCGTGTCGACCTTGCCGCGCGCTTCCGCCGCCGACAGGATCTCGACGTCGCGGAAATTCATCACGCTGGCCAGG
Organism: Mesorhizobium sp. M4A.F.Ca.ET.020.02.1.1; assembly: GCF_004022645.1. Taxonomy (NCBI): domain Bacteria; kingdom Pseudomonadati; phylum Pseudomonadota; class Alphaproteobacteria; order Hyphomicrobiales; family Phyllobacteriaceae; genus Mesorhizobium; species Mesorhizobium sp. M4A.F.Ca.ET.020.02.1.1. The sequence continues at coordinate 1,534 of NZ_RZOI01000888.1, forward strand.
CACTCGGCCTCATCTTCAAGATCCTTGAGGTCGGAGCTGTTCACCGCGCCGACCAGATGGCCGCCGAGCCTGAGGTCGCAGTCGATGCCATTGCGCTCGATGATGTCGAGCACCAGCCCGCGCGCCTCGAAAGCGAGGTCGAACAGCGCCTTCGCCCGTTCCGGCCCGAAGGCCTTGACCAGGCCCTTGGCGCCCTTGCGCAGGCCTGGGATCATCTGGCCGCCATTGCGGCCCGATGCGCCCCAGCCGATCCTGCCGCCTTCGAGCAGCACAACCTTCAGCCCGCGTTGGGCGGCGTGGAGCGCCGCCGACAGTCCGGTGCAGCCGCCGCCGACGACCACAAGGTCGGCTTCGGCATCGTCGATGAGCGCCGGATGATCCGGCGCCGGATGGGCGGTGGCGACATAGTAGGATTTGCCGATACCGAGACCGGAATTGAAACCCGTCGAACTGGAAACCATGGTCACACCTTGAGCAAAAGGTGGTCGCGTTCCCAGGACGTCACCACGCTCTGGAACAGGTCGCGCTCGACGCTCTTGACGCGCAGATAGGTCTGGAAGAAATCCTCGCCGAGCAGCGCCCGCACGGGAGCGCAGTCGGAGAAGCGGTAGACCACCTCCTCCATGGTCTTCGGCAGCGT
>NZ_RZOI01000889.1:0-2169 GCF_004022645.1 Mesorhizobium sp. M4A.F.Ca.ET.020.02.1.1
CCGAAATCAGGCTGTGCAGGTCGGTCAGCGCGCCCGCCGGTGCCAGATCGATGGCCGTGCCGGCCAGGGCGTTTGCCAACGTGGTCGCCAACTTGACGCTCTGCCCATCGGGCGAAGCGATGATGTAATAGTAGCCGCCGTCGGTGAGCCCGCCGATGGTGGTGGTCACTGCATCGTAGCGCACCAACTGACCGGTATAGAAACGGTTCTCGACGCCGAGGAAGATCTGGTTCGTCAAGCCAGCGACACGGCCGGTGTCGAAGCCCATGCCGAGCGGCAGGCCGGCGCTGTCGACGATGTCGATGTTCACTCGCGTGCCGGTCGCGCCGATGTTCTCGTCGGCGCGAATGTTCAGGATGTGCGTGCGGATCAGCGACTGGCGGCCATCACTGCCGGTGACGCCGCGATCGTTGGTGGCGAGCACCGATCCGTCCGTGTTGACTATCGACGTCGTACCGATCGGGTTCTCAATCGTACCATTGATGTAGATATCGGAATGGCCACCGGTGTCGGTGATCTCGATCAGTGTCGGCGCGACTTCGCGCACCACGTTGAAGGTCAGTGTCACGCTCTGCGACGGATTGAGCCATGCCAGCGGCTGCTCGTCGGTGACGACATCGATATTGTTGATGATGATGTCCTTGTCGGACTCGTTGCGGATCGACACGCGCTGCAACGTATCGCGGAACGTCCAGGTGCCGCCTGCGCCGGTCATCGAGTTCGAATCGAAAACCACGTCGCCCGGACCCGGATTGACGATGTCGTTGACGACAATGTCGTTGCTTTGGATCGTGCTGCCTTGGCCTTCGGTGGCACTGCCGCCGCCCGCGGTGTCGTTGACCGACACTTCGACCGCGACATCGATCTCGCCGTCGGCGCCGATGACCAGTTGCTTGACGACCAGTTCGGGTGCACGGCCGGAAAGGATCAGCACGTCGGAATTGAAGTTGATCGATTGCGGCCTGTCATCCGGACTGCTGCCGCTCGACCCGCCGGCGGCGAGCGAGCGCTTGCTGTGATCGGCGTCATCCGTCTGCGAGATCGAGCCGTTCACGGTCGAGGCAAACAGGGCCAAGTGCTCGGCCGAGCTTCCAGGTTCCTGCGGATAATCCGGGTGTCCGAGCACGGCATCGTTGTTGTCGCGCGGGCCGGCTGTCACCAAGGCGCCTGCCGCGCCGAAAATCTCGGAGGAGACGTCGGTGTCGTTATGCGCGTCGGAATCGACGAAGCCGAACAGGCCCGTCGAGCGGGCATAGGATTTCGCATGCGTGACGACGTCGTTGTAGCGGGTGATGAGGTCGACACCTTCCCAACCGGTCAGGTCGGCGCCGGCATTGATCCGCACCTGCGCATCCGGCCGTGCCGTGATCGTGCTTTCCGCCTCGCCTTCGCCATAGAATCCGGCGCCGCGCCCGTCGCTGCCGGAGAAGACATGGAACTTGTCGACCCGCGCCGCAAGCGAGGTGCGCCGCGCGCTGAGCACGGCGTTGGCCGCCAGCGAGACGATGGCGTCGGCCTGGTCGGCGTCCGGATCGCCATCGGGCGTGCCAATATTGACGTGCGTGATGGCGTCGCCATCGCCGCCGAAGCCGACGCCGGAGGCAGTCGATTTGGCCGTCACATCGACGGAGGCGTTCGCCGTGCCCTTGGCCAGTTGCCCGGCCAGCACGATGGCGTTGGAGCCGATGGTAGACGTGGTGTTGTACTCGATCCGCACGTCGGTGACCGGATCGGCCAGGCCGACCGCGCCGCCGGCGCTCGACTGCGAGGACGCGCTGGTGATGGCGTTGCTCGCCGAAGCCAGCGTGAAGTTCTTGCCCGCGACGATGCGCGTGTTGTCGCTGATCGTCGCCGCGCTTGTTATGTCCTGGTAGCTCCGCGCATCGGCGTCGCCGATGGCGACGAAGCCGCCGGTGCCGTTGACCGCGTAGGAAGAGGTGTTGGTCGTCGCCGATGTGCTGACGGTGACGTCGCCCACGGTGGTGATCTGCGTCGCCGAAATCGTCGCCGAGACGTTCGGATTGCTGATGATGTCGGCGTCGTTGATCTGCACGCCGACGAAGCCGCCGCCGGACCCCTTGGCGTAGGCGGAGGATACCCCGTCGCCCGATTGCGGAGCAATTTCGCTGAGCGGAACCTCGCCCGGGCCGAAAAGGAACTGGCCCGGCG
>NZ_RZOI01000088.1:0-13589 GCF_004022645.1 Mesorhizobium sp. M4A.F.Ca.ET.020.02.1.1
CACGATAATGATCTCATGCGCCCAGCTGGGGATGCGCGGCAGAAGCCAGGGGAGGTTCTCGGCTTCATTGAGCGTCGGGACGATGAAGCTCACTCGGGGCAGCGTCAGTGCTCGCTGCAGGGCAAATTCAATCGGGTCGGGCGGCGATACGGCACCGACGTGGGCGAGTTTGCTGGAGAGGCGCTCATTCATGGCAGCGCGCGGCCAACGACAAGCCGCAGGGGCCAGCTCCAATGACCGCCACATCCGCAGATGCTTGATCCAACCATATGAGGGCTCCCGGCCATAGAGAAATGAAGATGAGATGAAAGAAGATCGGTGCGCTTACGGCCCCCTTAGAGCTTTGGCTATTATACGAGCATTACCGGTGAAGATCTGAAATGGAAGGACAATGGATGATTAGCGAAGGGACAATAGATGATTAGCTCTTTTGGGGTATCCCTTAAGGTTGTTTTCAGCTCATACCACCAGCACGGATAGTACGGCGGCGGCGGCGATCACCTTCACGGCTGTGTTGGCAGGCTCGAGCGCGCCCGATTCTTTACAGGCTGCGCTCGAGCCGCCTTGGCTGCGGCCAGCTAACCCGGTGAGACCGGCCAGGAGACGGGCTGCCCGCACGGTTCCGAGACCCCGCTCGGTCCCGAGACCGGCGCGTCGGGCACCAGCAACCGATACGAGGTCGTCACCTCTCGCAAACCCCGGATATGCCCGAACAGGTCGATCACCTCCAGGCCGGACCGGCGGTTGTAGGTGTGACATCCCAACGCTCCGGACCAAATGCGACCGATCGGAGTCTGAGCAAACTCCGACGCGCCCAGCGCATCGATCTGGCAGAACGTCACCGCGCCGCCATAGCCGCGCGCGCAGTCCTGGACCGGGCGTAGCGCGCGTCCGCCGTGTCGGATGACGGCGCCTGCGGGGCGACTAAGCCTGGCATCGAGCAGAACGGGGTTGGCGGCATGAGGCGTCCAAGACCCGGTCAGGCTCTCGGCATGGTAGAGGCTCAAGGCGTCCCAGGACGTGGACCTCCACAGCCTTGGGCTGACGAAAAACCAAAAGCCGCCGTCATGCCAGAGCGGCGTGGTATCGTAGCCCTCAATGCCTTCCATGAGGCAGGCCTCCCGTGTCCACCGGTAGGGGAACTCCACTGCCCTGTAGAGGCTGACATTCCTGGCCGCCCCCGATTCAGGGATCATCCAGATCTGACCATTCTGCTCGAACACGAACGGGTACGAGAGGTGATGCGGTTCCTCCACAACGATCCGGGATGCGCCGACTGTCCCGTCCCGGTTCACTGCAACAACCGCAATGCACCCGCGGTTCTTCGAGTAGAGGTACTGTTCGACAAAGATGAAATCCTGCCCCTGGTGCCGGAACGGGAACGGGTCGGCAAGGTAGCCGTCGGCATTTCCGGTGAGCACCCGGAAGGCGGCTTCGCCTTTGTCGAGCAGGCTCGCCGATTCATCGAAGCGCCAGCCAATCCCCCACATCCTGCCGCCTCTCGCCAGGGCGTCCAAAAGGCCGATCGCCTTCGATGCAACCGTGCCGGTCGCCCTGGCAAGCGCCGATAGCGCGCCAAACGAAGGTGGTGCCGTCCGTGGACCGGGGCTTGCGGACGCAGCCGAACCGGTCTCCTCGGCCAGGGCTTTGAGGATCAGCGGCACAGCGCAGGAAAGGGCGCTGTCGAGCCTCAAGGCCAACACTTGACGGTCTGCGCTGGTCGGGCGCGCCGTCCACGGTCGCAATGGGCGCGCCGTGTCATGCAGGTCGACGAGAAGATCTTGATGATTCACCCAGGCCGCCACGACTCCGATCTCGCCGGGTGCGCCGTTGAAGACCGGGGTGATCACGCGCCGCGCGGCCGGGAGCGATTCCGACCCGCTCAAATCGATCACCACATCCATTTGGCCGGCTGGAGGCGGCGGCAGGCACCGCAGCTCCGCTTCGACGGGGTCAATGGCGCCCTTCCCGCGAAAGCCATAGACCAGTCGTTCGAGTTCGAGCAGCAGACGGAAGATCAACGGCAGCGGGCGGCAGTCGGCCGCGAAAGCGCAGGAGACATCGTTGCCGGGCACTTCAGCGAGCGCCTCTGCCAACCATAGATGCCAGCGCAGCAGCCGCGACGGATCGAGACTCAAGCAAATGCGCATTGTTGTTCTCACGTCGGGTTTCAAGAACACGTCGGATTTCAAGAAGACGACAGCTTTGACGAGAACCACCAGCCAGCACCACTATGCCCGATCGACGCCGGTCTGTGCGAGGCCAGAGGAGGTAATCCTTAGGGGCGATTGCACTCAGCGCCCGGCCAGAGCCACATGCAGGGAATGGTGATCGACTGGCAGCGGGCGAAATATGGACTGCGCAATGCGTGGTGGTGTGCACTTGCGCTCGCGTTCGTCTCCGTTCTGGCAATCGCGAGCACCGTGGACAAACCATCGGCAACGTCCTTCATCAAGACTTCCGGAACGAGCTTCACGCTGGACGGCAAGCCGTTCTTCGTGACCGGCGTAAACAACCACTATCTGACCTACGGTTCGCAGGATGAGGTCACCCGCGTTCTCGATGACGCCGTGGCGATGGGCGCCAACGTGGTCCGCATCTTCCTCCAGCCGGTGATCGGGTCGCTCGACGGGAGGGTCCCCACGATCTGGGATTGGCGGCTTGAAGGCGAAGCCAGCAACCTCGCAGTCAAGGGCACGTACCTGCTCTACTGGGATCCAAGTCAAAACAGGATGGCGATCAATGACGGCGCCAACGGCATGCAGAAGGTTGATTTCCTCATTGCCGAGGCCGGCAAGCGGCGCCTGAGGCTGATCATCGCCGTCGTGGATTTCTGGGCGTTCACGGGTGGCGCCCAGCAGATGCGGGCCTGGTATGGCAGCAGCGACGAATCAACGTTTTTCTTCACTGACCCGCGCACGAAGCAGGACTACCGGACTTGGGTCCGCCACGTTGTGCAGCGCGTCAACCCGCTCACCGGGCTTGCCTACCGGGACGACCCGACCATCATGGCTTGGGAGTTGATCAACGAAGGCAATGCGCAGCCATTGGCCTTGCGGTTGACCTGGACTGCCGAAATGTCGGCCTACGTGAAGTCCCTCGATTCCAATCACCTTGTCAGCTCAGGGAATGCCAACATTTTCGACCCGAAGTTAGCCGATTTGACCATCCCGACCCTCGATTTCGGGACCTGGCACGGCTATCCGATCTTCTACAATCTCACGATCCAGCAATTCAACGACATGATCCCCGAGTTCTGCCAGCTGGCAGCCCGCGCCAAAAAGCCGGTTCTCATGGAGGAATTCGGCCATGCCCGCTCCAATCAGAACGCGGCTGAAGCTTACGCCATGTGGCTCGACACGGTGACGCGCGATCGCAACTGCGCCGGCTGGATGGTGTGGCGGCTGGTGTCGCTGCAGGACAGCGGACGCTATCCCGCCGACGAACACGACCAGTTCGATATCCACAATGACGGCGGTGCGCTCTGGACTATCCTCAAAGCCGCCACGGCTCGGGCGAGGCAGACACGCGAAACCAGCCTGGCCTCAGAAACCAGCCGGCGGGTGCCATGACCAAAGGCTCTGTCGTTGCGACAACCGGGCAGCCTGAGGATAGCGTCAGCAGCGAAAGCCGGCAGATTCCGCGCTGCCCCACGATCTCAGTGCTTATCTGTGCCTACACTGAAGACAGATGGGAGTTGTTGGTTCAGTCCGTGGCCTCGGCGCAGGAGCAGACCTTGCAACCCTGCGAGATCATCGTCTGCGTCGACCAGCCCCTGTTCCGCCGTTGTGCCGCCTACTGGGCTGACTCCGCCGCATCCATCCCTCCTATACGGGTGATCCAGAACAAGTTTGACGGGCACCTGGGGTCGGCCCGAAACACGGCGGCCGAGGCGGCCGCCGGAGAGATCCTGGCGTTCCTGGATGACGATGCAGCTGCCGACAAGGACTGGCTCGAGATACTCACCGAACCGTACCAGGATGAAGGCATCGGCGCCGTCGGCGGGCGTCCCCTACCGGTTTTCGAGACTGGCCGTCCAGCCTGGTTCCCCGTGCAGTTCGACTGGGTGTTCGGATGTGCTTACGATGGCCTTCCGACCAGCCGAGGCCCTTTGGCTCACCTCATAGGCGCCAACATGTCGGTGCGGCGGACCCTCCTCGAGCAGGTCGGAGGGTTCCATTCCGACCATCACGACGACATGGACATGTGCCACCGCGTGGCGCATATCAAGGGCAGTGAGGCGGTCATCTATGAACCAGCGGCGACCGTCCGCCATTTTGTGCACGCCTCACGGCCGACCTGGAAATACTTCTGGCGCCGCTGCTTCTTCGTCAACAAGGGGAAGGTCGAGGCCTTCGCCCAGATGGGCGACGCCGCCACTCTTGGTGCAGAGTCGCGCTTCGTCTGGTACGCGCTGACGAAGGGCGTACCGCGGGAGATTTTGCAAGCGGCCAAGGGTGACGTCTACGGGCTGGCCCGGTCCGCAGCAATAATCGCTGGCCTGGGCCTGGCCGCGGCAGGCCACGTCGCCGGCAGGATCGAACTGGTGCGGCGCTTGCGCCGGCGGCGCCAACAGGCGACTAAGCAGATACTGGACACGGCCGCGCAAGGCGGTGGGCCTGGGGAGTAGATGCCGTCTTCGATAATCATTGGTTCGGGTCCGGCTGCAGCAGCCGCCGTGTTGGCGCTATCCGAGAAACCGGACGAGAAGATAACCGTGTTCGATCCGGGCACCGTGCTGGACGCGGAGACGCAGGAGGTGATCTCCAGGCTGTCCAAGCAGCCTGTCGACAACTGGGATGAGGAGGACGTCCGCCGGGTAAGCCTGCAACCCAAGCGGATCCAGTCCGATTCGCTGCCTGAAAAGAGAAGTTACGGATCCGATTTCCCGTTTGCCAACAAGGGTCAGCTCGACGGCGTCCACGCCGAGGGCAGGGTCAATTCAGCTGTCATATCAAGCGCCTACGGGGGCTTCAGCAATGTCTGGGGTGCCCAGATCATGCCCTTCAGCGCTGCCGCGTTCAAGGGATGGCCGTTCGACTTCTCGGATTTGGAAGAGCACTATCGGACAATCCTGCGTCACATTCCTTTCGCTGGACAGTCCGACGATCTCGAGGAGTGGTTCCCGCTCATCGGATCGCCGGAGCCGCTTCCGCCACTGGCGCCGCGGACGCAGATGGTCCTGGCCAACTACGACCGGCACCGCGATCGGGTGCGCTCCACTGGCATAACGATAGGCCGCGCTCGCCTCGCCTTCTCAGCGCCCCAATGCCAGCCTTGCGGCCTATGCATGACCGGGTGCCCGCGGTCGCTAATCTTTTCGGCCTCGCACAGCTTCGATCGCTTCAGGCGCAGCGGGAGGATCGATTACCACAGCGGGCTGCTTGCGGTGCGAGTCGGCCAGGAGGGCGACACGGCCGTCGTGCAGGCCCGGGAATTGTCCACCGGCCGGATGCAGCGATTCACAGCCGACCGGATCTTCGTGGGCTGCGGAGCAATCGGGACCACTCGGCTGATCCTAGGTTCGCTCGGATCGGACCAGCCGGTGCATCTTTCGGAATCGGCTCAGTTCGTCCTTCCAATGATGTCCATGAAGCCGACCCCCGACCCGCGTGCAAGGCGCGACTTCACGCTCAACCAGTTCACCATGGCCATCGTCATGGACGACGAAGGCTTCGATGTCTCCCAAATTCACTTCTATCCGTTCAACCAGGCATACTACGATGCGCTTCCCCGCTTCCTCCAACACCGCGCCGCCGCCTTCGCGACGGATCGGCTCCTGAGCCGATTGACGATAGGCCTGGGCTACCTGCCGTCCTGGGCGTCACCCAAGGTCCGGGTGAGCGCCCAGATGTCCGCGGCTCCAGATGAGCTACCCCAGATCACCCTCACTTCGGAGGGCTTCAGCCAGGCCAGGGTCAGGGGCAAATACGCGCCTCCGATGCTGCCTGACGTAATAAAGCGGATCCGCAGGGCGGCACCCTACCTTGACTTGTGGCCCATCACGCCGCGGATGCTATGGTCGGGCGGGGCCAAGAGCTACCACTTTGGCGGCAGCTTTCCTCACGCCGGTGAGCCGGATTCCGGGACTGCGACGACAGACCGCCTCGGGCGTCTGGCGCGCTGGGACCGGGTCCATCTCATCGACGGGTCGGTTTTCCCAAATGTTCCAGCGACTACCTTCACCCTGACTGTGATGGCCAATTCTCATCGCATCGCCCGCGAAGCGATGCAGCTGGCGAGTTGAGCGTTCAAATGCGGGTCGGCATCACCGGAGCCAACGGATATGTCGGGACCATCCTGCGTGCCACCTTCGCCGAAGAAGGGCATGAGGTCATCGCGTTCGTCCGACCGAACCGGGTGACCTCCGAATCTGCCGCCGCAATGGCCGGCGTCGCCGAGTGGCGCCCCTATGAGATCAGGCGCCCACCGTCGGGGAGCGCAATCAGCGACCTGGATGTCCTCATCCATGGTGCATGGGACCTGACTCTTGTCAGCGCCGGCGATGTGTGGGGTGTCAATGTGTCTGGCTCGCAGCAGCTCCTCCGCAATGCCGCCGATGCAGGGGTTCGCCGGGTCATTTTCATCTCCTCGATGTCCGCTTATGAGGGAACCCGGCAGCTTTACGGCCAAGCGAAGCTGGCCTGCGAGCGCACCGCTAACAGTCTGGGAGGTGTCTCCACCCGCCTCGGACTGGTGTACGGCCCCGGTTGGGGCGGGATGGCAGGCGCGCTCCGCAAGCTCACTAACCTGCCGATCACGCCTCTCATCGGAGCGCGCTCCCATCAGTTCACCGTGCATGAAGCGGACATGGCCGCCGCCATGGTGCGTATTGCCGTGTCGGACATGCATCTGCCGGAACCGGTAGGGCTGGCCAACCCCGAACCGGTACCGTTCCGACGGCTCATGAAAGAGATCGCCGCATCACAAGGCAGAACACTGCACGCCGTCGCCGTGCCCTGGCAGCTTGTGAGTGGCCTCCTCAAGGCAGCCGAGGCCCTGCATGTCCCCCTGCCCTTCCGATCCGACTCCATCCTCGGGCTCGTGCACCCGGCGCCAGAGGTCCCCGGTGTAGCGCTGCTCAAGCAACTCGGAATCGAGTTTCGGAACTTCTCGCTGGGCGGCGATCGACCCTCTTCCGGGACATTGCGTCGATATTCTTAGTCGAAGACCGGCTCGATGCGCCAGCGACACAAATGGCGAGACTCCGCGATCGGCACGCGTGAACAGACTGCAGAGCGCCGTGACCGTTCCTGGGATGTTGTTGGCGTCGCCGCGCAGGCGAGCGCGGGGCGATCCGGTCCGATCAGCAAAATGGGGCTACCCCTGAGGAACGATCGCGGATCGGAGAAAACCATGCGATGATTCAGAAAGACGCATGAGACGCATGACCTTAACGACGGGCGCAGCTTAACGCCCAGCCCGGTCGAACTCCCGGCTCTCCAGCGGTGAAGGCTTGCAAACGGAAGTCATTGCAGAATCCGGAAGACTTGTGGCGCGAAAGCCTGCGCACATGAGGAAGGGGCAATCCGATTGGGTGAACCGCACGCCATCTTCGTATCGGGAGTTGCGGGCTTTGTAGGAAGCAGGCTTGCAAGGGTCTTTATCGATCGTGGGTATCCGGTCTTCGGTTTTGACAACCTGTCGCGAGGTTCTCGGGAAAACCTGAACGGGCTTCTCGCGCATGAGCGGTTCATTTTTGAGAAAGTGGATCTCTCAGACGCGGGTGCGGTGAGAAGCCGCTTCATGAATTGTCACCGCCGCATTCCGATTTCCGAAGTTTGGCACATGGCTGCCAATTCGGACATCCCTGCAGGAATCGCCGATGCGTCCGTTGATCTGCGCGATACCTTTCTATCGACGTTCAACGTGTTGCAGGCAATGAAGGAGGCCGGGGTTCCGTTCCTTGCTTTCGCGTCCAGCTCAGCCGTGTACGGCGATTTGGGGGAGGCTCCGATCAGAGAGGATGTCGGGCCGCTGCTGCCCATCTCCAACTACGGTGCCATGAAGCTCGCATCGGAGGCGCTCATCAGCGCTGCCGTCGAGAACTGGTTGGACCGGGCCTTGATCTTTCGCTTTCCGAACGTGATCGGTGTTCCAGCAACACACGGTGTCATCCTGGATTTCGTGAGAAAGCTAAAGGTCTCGCCAAACAAGCTGAATGTTTTGGGGTCGGGGCGGCAACGCAAGGCATATCTTCACGTCAATGATCTGATTGATGCGATTGTCTACTTGCGTGCAAACGCATCCGAGCGGCTTGGCTGCTACAATATCGGTCCAGAGGACAAAGGGGTAACCGTTAGCTTCATAGCGGAAACGACCGTAGAGGCTGTCGCACCGGGCGCCGGGATCGAATACGGTGTTGAGGATCGCGGTTGGGCGGGAGATGTTCCCCGATTTTCCTATGACATAGCAAAACTTCGTGCGCTCGGTTGGCGGCCCCAGCTTGGTTCGGCCGACGCTGTTCGAAAGGCCGTCGTAGAAATCGTGCGGCAGGAAGGACACCTGTGATGCAAGCCGTTGTACTTGCAGGTGGTCGAGGGACGCGGCTCAGGGGCCGGATAGGTGATTTGCCTAAGTCGCTAGCCAACATTGGCGGCAAGCCACTTCTCGAGCATCAAATCGTCCTCGCCAAGCAACACGGGATTGAGAAGATCTTGATCCTGGTGAACCACGCAGCAGAGCAAATTGTGGAATTTTGCAATCAGCGCGAGAATTGGGGGATCGACGTTCTTTGCGTGGATGACGGGGCGCCTCGCGGGACCGCTGGAGCAGTACTGTCGGTTTTGGACCTGCTCGACGACGACTTCCTTACAATCTACGGCGACACGATGCTCGACGTCGATCTCACCCGCTTTAAGTGCTTCCACGAAAAACACAAGGCAGCGGCAACAATTTTCACCCATCCCAACGATCATCCGCATGATTCCGATCTGATAGAAACGTCAGAAGATGGCATCGTTACCGCATTCCATCCATATCCACATGATCCCGGGTTCTTTTATCCTAATAAAGTCAGCGCAGCTCTTTATTATATACGAAGACAAGCTCTATTCCCATGGCGTTCTACGGTAACTCCTCTCGATTTTGGCAAGGACCTCTTTCCTGAAATGCTTCGGGCTGGCGCGGAAATTAGAAGCTATAGCAGCCCTGAGTACATAAAAGACGCGGGAACCCCGGCAAGACTTGACAAGGTCTGCGCCGACTTTGCATCGGGCCGCATAGCTCGAGCTTCACTCGCATCGCCGCAGAAAGCAGTATTCCTGGACAGGGATGGGTGCATCAATGTTGACCATGGACATATCGATCGTCCCGAACGCTTCGAACTGATTGAGGGGGCGGCCGCCGCGATCGCCTGTTTCAACCGGGCCGAGTACCGGACAATCGTCGTTACTAACCAACCCGTTGTGGCGAGAGGCGACTGCTCCATACGAGACCTGCGGATGATCCATAACAAGATGGAGTCTGAGCTTGGTCGCTGCGGTGCTTTTGTTGATGCCATCTACTTCTGCCCGCACCATCCAGATCGCGGCTTTGTCGGTGAGGTGGAAGCACTGAAGGTCCGCTGCAAATGCCGCAAGCCTGCTACCGGGCTGATCGATGAAGCGGTCGAGGCATTCAATATCGATCGCAGTCAATCCTGGATCATCGGCGATTCCTCTACGGACATTGCTCTCGCAAAACGGTCTGGCATCAGATCGATCTTGGTTGAGACGGGCGCGGGCGGTTTGGATAGCAAATATCATGTCATGCCCGACTACACCGTCTCGGACTTGTCCGAGGCTGCCAAGCTCATTCTCACTGTTCATCCGACCTTGATAGACACAGCATCTGATCTGATCGCGCATGTGAAGCCGGGTGATGTTTGTTTCGTGGGGGGGCTTTCCCGCAGCGGAAAGAGTGTTCTTTCCAGCGCTATCGCAGAGGTTCTTCGCGGCCGCGGCTTTGATGCGCAAGTTGTTGCTCTTGATCGCTGGATACGTCCCGTCGCCGATCGCGAACCAACGGTGATTGGTCGTTACGATATGAACGAGATCAGGAAGGTTCTAAGGCGCCTGGTGGGCGTTCGTTCTCGCGAGACGCACGATCTGCCCTATTACGACAAGCTGAGCCGCGCATCGCATCCAAGATCGGAAAAGATAACCATTTCTCCGGAAACCGTCCTGGTCGTGGAAGGAGCCGTCGCTCTTTCGCTGTGCGATGTGGTTTTGCACGGTCGTGCACACACATTCTTCGTCGATATCGATGAGGAGTTGAGGAGGTGCCGAGTAACGCGCGAATACTCGCGCCGAGGAGTGGATCGGGAGGCTGCGGCGAGTATCTACAGTTCGCGCCAGAAGGATGAGGCACCGATCGTGCTGGCATCGCGGGCGCGTGCTGAACATTGCATCCAATTGCGAGCGATCGAACTGATTGAGGCAGTCGGATGATTATCAGCCAAACGCCGCTTCGTGTGAGCTTTGTGGGAGGTGGCAGCGACCTTCCCGCCTTCTATCGGCAGGAGGGCGGTGCCGTCCTGAGCGTTGCTATCGACAAATACGTCTACGTGAATGTGAACCGCAAATTCGATAACGGCACCCGCATCGCTTACTCCAAAACGGAAGAGGTGGATAGCGTTGAGGATATCCAGCATCCGATTGTCAGGGCGACGATGGGATATCTCGGGATCTGTGGAGGCGTCGAGATAACAACCATTGCCGATATTCCATCGAAGGGAACAGGACTTGGATCCTCGAGCGCTTTTACTGTTGGCCTTCTGCACGCGTTGAACGCGTTTCGGGGGCAGTATGTCTCCAAGGCAAAGCTCGGCGCTGACAGTTGTCGCATTGAGATCGAACTTTGTGGCGCACCCATTGGAAGGCAAGATCAATACGCCGCTGCCTTCGGAGGGTTGAACCTTATCGAGTTTCACTCTGATGACAGCGTTTCGGTATCACCGCTCATATGCCCGCGTGATTTCATCGCTTCAATCGAGAAGCAAGTTCTCATGTTTTACACCGGCATTACGCGCAGTGCCTCAGACATCCTCGTCCGACAGTCGGAAGGCATCGCAAGAGCGCCGGACAAGCGGAAAGCGCTCAGGCGGATGGTCGAGCTCACGTATCAGCTTCGTGATGAGTTGCATCGATGTAACCTCAACGCCTTCGGCGAAATCCTCCACGAGAACTGGCTCTTAAAAAAGGGCCTCTCCGAAGACATCACGAACGATGCAATCGATCACTGGTACCAAACTGCGATGCAGGCGGGTGCGAGGGGCGGCAAGTTACTCGGAGCAGGTGCGGGAGGTTTTCTCATGTTCTTCGCGCCTCTCGATCGCCACGAGGCAATCAAAGCGGCCCTCGGGAACCTAAAGCATTTCCCCGTGAAGTTCGACTTCGCCGGGAGCCGCATCGTTCACTATCAACCGACATCGGAGTCCACCCAATGAAACATTTTGGCGGCAGTACCCAATCAACCGACATCGGAGCCCGCCCAATAAATCATCTTGGCGGGAGCGCTCAAGCCTATTTCAAGAAACTTGAGACCGTCCTGGCTTCATTGGACCACCAAAGCTTCGACAATGCAGTGGCCTTGGTCGCGCAGGCACAGGAGGATGGCAAGCAGATAATCACGCTTGGAAATGGCGGCAGTTCACTCACTGCTCTACATTTCATCACCGACTGGAACAAGAGCATCTATCTCTCCACGAAGCGCCCGTTTCGTGGTCGGACACTTGTCGACAATGTGGGACTTACATTCGCTTATGCCAACGATGTTTCTTTCCAGGATGTGTTCGTCGAGCAGCTGAAGAACATCCTGAACGAGGGCGACTTGGTCATCGCAATTTCAGGAAGCGGAAACTCGGAAAACGTTTTGCGCGCCGTTCGATACGCAAACGATCACGGCGCAGTTACGTTAGGTCTTTGTGGATATGGCGGAGGAACGCTCCGGCAGATCGCCCAACACGTGGTTTGGGTCAATGTGAACGACATGCAACTGTCGGAAGATATACACTCTATGTTCGGGCACGTCGTTATGCAGACTCTTTGTTTTGCAAGTACACAAAAGTGGAGCGATCGGCGACAAAAGCGCAGCGCGGCTGGAGGCCTCAATCCGAATCTAGCTGGCGCCGAAACGGGCTGGCGATCCTGATCGAGAACAAACGATGCCGCATTATCTGTTCTACGTTCTGGACGAACACGGCCAGTTCATGGGCGGGGTCAACCTTGCCTGCGCCGACGACATTACGGCGAAAGAGTACGCCAGGCGGTTTGCCGACGGCCACGAGGTGGAGCTTTGGCGATTGGTTGCGCGGTTCAAAATTGACAAACCGCGTGGCCGTCCAGCAGCGACGAAGCACCCTCGTGCCGTAGCGCCACGTTCCAGCCATTTGAACAAGCCGCTCAGGCGATCACACTTCCCCCATGGATTCGGTTGCACGTCTTGGCCCCATTCAAATCTTGAGAGATTTTGATCCCGATACAGGCACGTTGGTTTGCGATTGAACGGCCCGTAGTGCTGTACAGCGCTCGATGACGGCGAGCCTTGTACCTTCGATCGTTGGAAGCGAATGACGCGGACATTGCCGCCATGCGCCGGCGACGTCGCTCAGCAACATGTCGGGCGTGGAGCGTCGTCAACGCCGCAAGGCGACCTCGGCCAAGCGCATCGACGCGCAAACGGCACGGTTCGAACGGCCGCGCTGGCAGCCCCCAACAGACCCGACGGCCCGTCCGCCACGCAGCATCGGAAGTCATCCCTGCCGCACTTCTCGATGACCTGATTTGCGAACGACCCGCTCGAACCGACGGGCGCCCAAGCCAGAGCAACATTACAACCGACGGACACGGCTTGGGAGGACATCCGGAAGGCCGCCTCGGCGCGGCTGTTCGATCACTTTCCGTATTAGAATGTGTTAATAAGTTATATTAGTAATGTGTGAATAATCGTTAACCAAGCCTCATTCTCGCCGCAAACCGTGCTAAGGTCCGCCTGGGTCACGTACATCGCCTTTGAATGATCAATACATGCAGGTACAAGGCGGCGTGGGTGAATAAGTAAAAAAGCGGAAATGCCTGTGTTTACTTAGGGGCGCGGGTGGAATGAAAAACAAAAAAGACGCAATGAACTAAGGAACTACTGTGACTATACTACACAGCAACCTCGGCGGCGTGCCCGCTGGGAGAGGTGCGCTCAACCTCAATTCGGCCGCGGCTCGAACCGTCGAACACCTTGAGCGCGTTGGCAGCGACACCGTCTATGGGCTCAAGGGCGAAGGCCTGACGAGCATTCCCGTCGACAACACCCGCCTCCGATGGCGAGCTCATCGTTAGGCTCGCTCGACAATAATCTCCGCCACTTGAAATCCGTTCGCGGTGCCAAGCTGCGAGCATGCGACATGTCGCGCGCCTTGGCGATGCGCGGCAGTGGAAGTTCCCTGTTTTCAACGCCTAAAGAGGATCACTGAATGACTCTTTCCGCCCCCGCAGGCTTTACCTCTAGCGACCTCGTCTACGAGGAAAGCTTCTCCGGTACGACTCTCGACAGCGATTGGCATACCTATATCACCAGCAATGCTGCCGACGGCTGGCCATGGAATACCAATGGGT
>NZ_RZOI01000890.1:0-2157 GCF_004022645.1 Mesorhizobium sp. M4A.F.Ca.ET.020.02.1.1
GCTCCAGTGAGATCAGGTCGATGTCGGGTCGCGCCCGGGCGATGGTCTTCAGCATCGAACGGACCGCCGCGGCGTCGGCGCTTGGCAGCCGGCCCGGCGCAGCGGCGGCGAAATTGCCGTTGGCATGGCGGCCACCCATGAAGCGGGCGATGCGGAATGGTCCACGGCTGACGACTTCAAGGGCCAGAGAAAGCACCTGCTCGTTTTCGACGCTGAGTGCCGCAACGACAATGTCGGGCTGAACCGCCCGAGCCCAGTTGCTTACCCAAACGGCACTTTGCGCCGGCGCGAACAGCGCCGAAGCGCAGAATCGCGCGTAAGTTGCAAGTGCCGCGCCGTCGCCGATGGTCACCGACAGGCCGGCGTGACCGACCGGCATGGTGCGTGGCGGTGTCTCGCTCGCGGCCAGCCGATTGCCGTCAAATGACGCGGTGGCGTCAACCATACCTCAATCCTTAAGGCGTATTCGTCTCAACCTGGGGGTACGCATGGGCACGTCGCATGCTGGATGAGCCTAGGCGCAAAAGGTGAAGGAATGATCGACGGGGGTGAAGCAATCCGGAAACTGGCGCTGAACGTTGCCCGCTACACCGGCCTTGCCCCGCTGGCAAAGCCGTTTGTCGGCGGCATCGGCGCCATCCTCATGCTGCACCGGGTCACCGCGACGCCGGAGAAGCCGAACGGCGTCAACCGTCACCTGAACATCGCGCCCGGCTTCCTCGACGCCCTCATCGCCGACATGAGGGCCGAAGGCTACGCTTTCGTTTCGCTGGACGAGGCGATCGAACGTATCAAGCACGGCGGCAAGGGCGGTCAGTTCGCCACCATCACCGCTGACGACGCCTATCGCGACAACATGACTGAGGCGCTGCCGGTGTTGGAAAAGCACGGCGCCCCGATCGCCATCTATGTCGCGCCCGGTCTGATCGACGGCGCCTCCGATCTTTGGTGGGACGTGATCGAGGATATCGTCAACGCCCGCGATCGGCTGACGCTGACGATGCCGGACGGCTCCGTGACGATCGATTGCTCGACGCGGGGGAAAAAACTCCAAGCCAATGCGCGCCTGCATAGCTGGCTGACCGCGGAGGTGCGCGAGGAGGACCAGCGCGCGACGCTGCGCGAATTCGCGCGCGCTAACGGCATCGATCTGGAGACAAGGCGCCCGAGCACGCTGATGAGCTGGGACGAGATCCGCGCCATGGCAGGACACAGGCTGGTGACGATCGGCGCCCACACCGTCAACCATCTCAACTTGAAGCGGCTTCCGGAAGCCGATGCCCGGCATGAGATCGGCGATGTCCGGCGCATATTGCTGGAAAAGCTCGGCCAGGAACCGCGCCATCTCGCCTATCCCTATGGCTATGCCAGCGCCGTCGGCCGCCGCGAAGTGGGCTTTGCCACCGACGCCGGCTATGTCTCGGCGGTGACGACGCGCCATGGCGTGTTGCGCGCCGAGCATGCCGGCTTCCTGCACGCCTTGCCGCGCATCTCCGTCAACGGACGCTACCAGAGCGTCGCCCATATTCGCACGATGCTGTCCGGGGTTACGACGCCGCTCGCCAATGCCGGCAAAATGGTGGTGACGATCTAGGTCTGTTGATATTCAGGTGAGGCCAGCCTGCAAACGGCGCTTTCCTGCGCTTCCGGTGCTCACGTACTTTAAGTACGCTCCGCTCCGGTTCTTGGAAATCACCGTTTTCGACGCGGCCTGACCTGCATCTCAACAGACCTTGGCCGCCGCCGGTCGATCCCGCGGATTATTTCCTGGCCTTGGACTTGTTCAGGCTCACAGCCGCGCGAACCAGCGCCTTCAGAGCCTCCGCGTTTATCGCATCGCCCTCGTGGAAGTCGATGGCGCGCCTGGTGTTGCCCTCCAGGCTGGAGTTGAAGAGACTGGAGGGGTCTTCCAGGGCAGCCCCCTTGGCGAAGGTCAGCTTGACGACGGCCTTGTAGGTCTCGCCCGTGCAGATCATGCCGGCGTCCTCCCACACCGGAACGCCCCGCCATTTCCACTCCTCCACGACGTCGGGATCGGCGTCCCTGATCAGAGCGCGGAGCCGGCTGAGCATCTGACCCCTCCAGTCGCCTAACTCCTCGATCCTGGCGTCTATCAGCTGCGAAGGAGACTTGCTTTCCGGCGATGCGCTATTCCTG
>NZ_RZOI01000891.1:0-2148 GCF_004022645.1 Mesorhizobium sp. M4A.F.Ca.ET.020.02.1.1
TCGGTGTCCACCAGCACGGAGGCCTCGTTGGTCATGACCTCCTTCAGGATTGCCGCAATCGACTTGCGTTTGGCGAACCATTGCCGCCGTATCTTCGTCAGCAGCTTGGCGGCATCAGTCTTGTCGAGCAGGATCGCGCGCGTCGACCAGCGATAGGGAAAGGCGAGCCGGTTGAGGTCATCGAGCAGACCCGGCGTGGTCGCGGTCGGGAAGCCGACGATGGTGAGCACGCGAAGATGCTGGTCGCCAAGGCACGGTTCAAGCCCCCCGGTCAGTGGCAGGTCGGCCAGCAGCGCATCGAGATAGATGGGTGTCTCCGGGACGCGCACGCGATGGCGCTTGGTCGAGATCGTCGAATGCAGGTAGGTCAGCGTCTCGCTGTCATCGAGCCAGCGGCATTCCGGCATGAAGCCGTCGGGCAGGGAGAACACGCGCTCGGTGCGGTCGACAAAGGCGCGCATGATTTCGTTGGCATCTATGCCGGACTGATCGCGCCCCTCGTAGAGCCACGTCTCGGCGCGGGCTGCTTCCTCGGCCGGTGGCAGATGGAGGAAGGTGAGGAAGTAGCTCGATACGAAATGAACCTCTTCCTCTTCGAACTCGGCCTTGCGCTCGGCGTCGACCAGGCGAGAGGCGGGATCGGGAAACTCGCTTTCGGGATAGGTCGCGGCGGCGTGCCGCTGCGCCTCGACGAAGAGGCTCCAACCCGAACCGAGGCGACGGACGGCATTGTTGATGCGCGAGGCCACCGCGACCAGTTCGGCCGCGACGGCGGATTCGAGATCCGGCCCGCGGAATTTGGCGGTTCGCTGAAAGCTGCCATCCTTGTTCAGCACCACGCCAGGCGCGACGAGCGCAACCCATGGCAGGTAGTCGGCAAGGCGGCTGGCGCTGCGGCGATATTCGGCAAGGTTCATCATGATCGCGCCCTTAAACGGACAGGTGAGTTGGGAGGCGCAGATGCCGGCGGCCAACTTCCACGAACAGCGGATCGCGCTTGGCGGCCCACACCGCCATGAAATGCCCAAGCGCCCAGATGACGAGACCGGCCAGCCAGAGGCGCAGGCCAAGGCCAACCGCGCCTGCCAGTGTGCCGTTCAGGATCGCGATGGAGCGGGGTGCGCCGCCAAGCAGTATGTGCTCGGTCAGCGCCCTATGAACGGCGACGGTGAAACCGGGCACTGCGTCGAGCTGTTCGAAAGCGGTTGCCATCAGATCAACGCTCCGCCGCCAAACGAGAAGAACGACAAAAAGAAGCTCGATGCCGCGAAGGCGATCGACAGGCCAAAGACGATCTGGATCAGCCGCCTGAAGCCGCCGGACGTATCGCCAAAGGCAAGCGTCAGGCCGGTGACGATGATGATGATGACGGCAATGATCTTGGAGACCGGCCCTTCGATCGACTGAAGGATTTTTTCGAGTGGCTGCTCCCACGGCATCGACGAGCCGGCGGCATTGGCGGCCGGGGCCACCATGAGAGAGATGACGAGGGTTGTCGCCGCCGTAGCCAGGTGCTCGCGGGAAAGATTGCGGATCATGATTTGTCTCCTGTGTTGTTCGGGGTGG
The DNA here is from genome assembly GCF_004022645.1 of Mesorhizobium sp. M4A.F.Ca.ET.020.02.1.1. NCBI lineage: Bacteria > Pseudomonadati > Pseudomonadota > Alphaproteobacteria > Hyphomicrobiales > Phyllobacteriaceae > Mesorhizobium > Mesorhizobium sp. M4A.F.Ca.ET.020.02.1.1. Next base: position 1,567 of record NZ_RZOI01000891.1, read on the forward strand.
CTTGGGAGGTGCGGTAGTCGCCGTCGGGTCCAAGGCCATCGATGCGTGCGAGTTCGGTCAGTCGCCGTGCGGGACCGCGTCCCGACAGGACCGCGACAAGGTCAATGGTTTCGGCGATCAGCGCTCGCGGCACCGTGACGACGGCTTCCTGGATGAGTTGCTCGAGACGGCGCAGCGCCCCGATCCCGGATCCGGCATGGATGGTGCCGATGCCGCCGGGGTGCCCGGTGCCCCATGCCTTCAGCAGGTCGAGGGCTTCGGCGCCGCGCACCTCGCCGATCGGGATGCGGTCTGGTCGCAGGCGCATTGAGGATCGGACCAGGTCGGAGAGCGTGGCGACACCATCTTTTGTGCGCATGGCGACAAGGTTGGGCGCGGCGCACTGGAGTTCACGCGTGTCCTCGATGATGACGACGCGATCGGCCCCCTTTGCCACTTCGGCGAGCAAGGCATTGGTGAGCGTCGTCTTGCCCGTGGACGTGCCGCCGGCGACCAGGATATTCGCGCGGGCAGCGACGGCAGCGCGCAACGTCGCCGCCGGGTCGTCTGTCGTAACGCCAGCAGCCACGTAGTCTTCGAGTG
>NZ_RZOI01000892.1:0-2146 GCF_004022645.1 Mesorhizobium sp. M4A.F.Ca.ET.020.02.1.1
CGCTTTGCGCCAGTCGAGAGTCGGCACGTTGATCACTTGTGACCGGCTCTTCAAGATCGATTTCATCTCCATGCTGCGGGACATATGTCCGGCGATCGATCGAGAGCTACCGGACCCGGCCGTCCTGGAGCTGAAGAAGGTCATCGTCATCGGCGACGATGTTCCGACCGGCGCGGTCAGTTGGAGCTCGATGGCATCCGCCGGCGTTGCCGGCTCGACGCCGCCCCTGGCCTGCAGTCCGGACGATCCGTTGCTCATCCAATATACTTCAGGCACTACGTCGTTCCCCAAGGGCGTAGTGCTGACCCATCGCAACATGCTCGCCAACGCCTATTTCTCGGGTCTGAGAATGGGTTTGAGGCCGGCCGACCGTTTCCACAGCGCGCGGCCCTTCTTCCATGTCGCCGGCACGACGCTGTCGATCCTCTCGGTGCTGCAGCATGCCGCCACGTTGGTCAGCATGGATCGCTTCGAGGCGGGCGAGGCATTGCGGCTGATGGAGTCAGAGCGCTGCACCCATTTCTCCGGCAACGACACCATGGCGCTGATGCTTCTCAATCATGCCGACCGCGCGCGGCGCAAGCTCAGCCTGCGCGGCGCGTGGCTCGCCGCCTCGCCGACCATCGTGCGGCGGGTGATCGACGAGCTTGGCGCAAGCGAATGCGTGGTCGGCTACGGCCTTTCGGAAGCCTCGCCCAATGTCGCGCAGTCCTGCTTCTGGGAGCCGGAAGAGATCAGGGTGAGTGCCGCGATGCGCCTCGAACCAGGTGTGAGCGTGCGTATCCGCCTCGCTAATGGCAGCGATGCGGAAGTCGGCGAAACCGGCGAAATCCTGGTCCGCGGCTGGAACGTCATGCTCGGCTACTTCGACAAGCCGAAGGAAACGGCCGAGACGCTCGACGCCTCGGGGTGGCTGGCGACCGGCGATCTCGGGTCTCTCGATGGCAGCGGGCGGCTCACGTTCCTCGGTCGCGCCAAAGAGATCATCCGCGTCGGCGGCGAGAACGTCTCGCCCGCCGATGTAGAGAATGCGCTCCATCGCCACCCCTCGATCAGACAGGCGGCCGTCGTGGGCGTGCCCGAGGAGCGACTGGTGGAGGTGCCGGCCGCTTTCGTCATCCTCAATGAGGGCCAAGCCGTCGACGCTGAAGAGATCAAGGCCTGGGCCAAGGGTGAGATGGCCGGCTTCAAGGTGCCTCGCCACGTCTGGATCGTCGACAGTTTCGAAGCCATCGGCATGACCGCGAGCTCGAAGATCCAGAAGAAGCAGCTTGCCGCGCATGCGCGCGGCCTGCTCGGTTTGTGAGGGAGCCCAGTGCGCATCGAGACAAAGGTCACACGACTTCTCGGTATCGATCTGCCGATCATCCAGGCCGGAATGTCTTGGGCGTCCTCGAACGCGGCATTGCCGCTTGCGGTGTCACGCGCCGGCGGCCTCGGCGTCATCGCGGCTGGCCCGATGTATCGCGATGATCTGGCCGCAACCATCGATCAGGTGCGCGCCGGCACAGACCGAACCTTCGCCGTCAACCTACCGCTCTACCGAAAAGGGGTGGAGGAGATCATCGATCTCCTGGTCGAGAAACGTGTGCCGGTGCTGATCGCCTCGCAGGGCGGGCCAAAAAAATACCTCGAGCGTTTCAAGGCGATCGGGACTGTTTGTCTGCATGTGGTCGCCGGACCAGAGCACGCGTTGAAAGCCGCGGAAGCGGGCGTGGATGGCCTGATTGCGGTCGGCGGCGAGGCGGGCGGCCATCCGCCGCCGGAGTTGATCTCGACGCTGGTGCTCGGTCGCGCCGTCGCCAAGTCTGTTCCGGACATGCCCTTGATTCTGAGCGGTGGGTTCGCGGACGGGCGCGGCCTTGCGGCTGCGCTTTCGCTCGGTGCCGGTGCTGCCCAGTTCGGAACCCGATTCATGCTCTCGGCCGAAGCAAGGCTACACAACGCTTACCGGGAGCGCCTGCTCGGCGCCTCCATCTCGGACACACTCGTCGTCGGCCGCGGCCTCGGCATGATCCGCGTGCTCCGCAACAGATTCGCCACAAGCATGCGCGAGGCGGAAGAGGGCGGCGCCAGCGAGGAAGCGCGTCGCGCGCTGTTCTCGGCGAGCACCCTCAAGGCGGCCGCTTTCGATGGTGACGTCGAG
>NZ_RZOI01000893.1:0-2142 GCF_004022645.1 Mesorhizobium sp. M4A.F.Ca.ET.020.02.1.1
TCATAGGTCGAGGCGGTTGAGGTGCCCCCTCCCGCCTCGCTTCGCTCGGCACCCTCCCCTCAAGGGGGAGGGGTACCAGGAGTATCCCTTGTCCGCCCCACTCATCGAAATGCGCGGCATCACCAAGAGCTTCGGGGCCGTCAAGGCGAACGAGGCCGTGGATCTCAGCGTCGCACCGGGCGAGATCCTTGGGCTGCTTGGCGAGAACGGCGCCGGCAAGACGACGCTGATGAACGTGCTGTTCGGCGCCTATGCACCTGACGCCGGCGAGATACTGGTCGAGGGCCGGCCGGTCGCCATCCACAGTTCGGCCGACGCGCTCGCCGCCGGCATCGGCATGGTGCACCAGCATTTTCATCTGGCGCCGCGGCTCACGGTGCTCGAGAACCTCCTGATCGGCATTCCGGGCAAGTCGGGCCGCATCGACCGCGCCGGCGGGTTGGCGCGGCTGAAGGAGATCGGCCGCCAGCATGGGCTGAGCCTCGATCCGACGCTGCCGGTCTCGGCGCTGTCGGTCGGCGAGCAGCAGCGGCTGGAGATCATCAAGGCGTTGTTTCGCGGCGCGAAGCTTTTGATCCTCGACGAGCCGACGGCGGTGCTGGCGCCAGGTGAGGTCGACGGCCTGTTCGCCGCCCTGCGCTCGATGGCGGGCCAGGGGCTCGGCATCATTTTCATCTCGCACAAGCTCAACGAAGTACGGGCACTCACGCATCGCTGCGTGGTGCTGCGGCACGGCAAGGTCGCGGGCCGCGTCGACGACCCCGCCAACACGACGTCGTCCGCCATGGCGCAATTGATGTGCGGCCGCGAGATCTTGCCGCCGGCCAGAGGGCCCTCGACGCCAGGCGCGACGGTACTTACCCTCGACGGCATTTCCACGTCGGGTCATCTCGGCACCGCGTTGCGAGATGTGTCGCTTTCGGTGCGGGAAGGCGAGATCCTCGGCATCGCCGGCGTCTCCGGCAATGGCCAGCGGGCGCTGGCCGACGTCATTTCCGGCATGCTGGCGCCGAAGGCCGGCGCGATGACGATAGCCGGCAAAGCGGTTGCGCAATTCTCGCCGCGCGCGGTACAGGCACTCGGCCTTGGCCGTATCCCGGAAGACCGGATGACGACCGGGCTGGTGACCAATCTGCCGCTCGCCGATTCCATGGTGCTGCCGCGCATCGGCACCGAGGCGTTCAGCCGCAAGGGTCTGCTCAATCCGTCCGCCATCCGCGCCTTCGCCGAGGAACAGATCAAGGCCTATGACATACGCTGCCCGGGGCCGATGGTGCGCGCTGGCGCGCTCTCCGGCGGCAATCTGCAAAAGGCACTGCTGGCGCGCGAGCTCGCCTTCGATCCGAAAGTGCTGATCGTGTCGCAGCCGACGCGCGGCCTCGACATCGGCGCTGCCCGCTTCATCCACGAGAAGTTCCTCGCCATGCGCGCCAAGGGCTGCGGCATCATCGTCATCGGCGAGGACCTCGAGGAACTGCTAATGCTCTCGGACCGCATCGCGGTGATGTATGAGGGCCGCATCGCCGGCACACTCGCCGGTGCGGACGCCACCGTCGCAAGGCTCGGCCTGATGATGACCGGCGTGGAGGGGAGGGCGTAAAGCATGGGTTTGCCTCTGATTTCGAACGCCGGCGCCGCCCCTCACCTGCCTGCCGGCACCCTCTCCCCGTATAGAGACGGGGAGAGGAGCGCTTTCATCGATGATTTCGCCAATCGCGAGCGTTGCAAGAAGGGTGTGACGGCTGCGGCCAGCCACCTTCTCCCCGTCACTATACGGGGAGAAGGTGCCGGCAGCCGGATGAGGGGCGGCGCCGACATCTGGCGAGCGGGGGGCCACGCCTGATGTTCCGCCTCGAAGCCCGAACGTCGACGCCGGCTTGGTTCAATCTCGCACTGCCGCTGCTGGCGATCGCGGCGACGCTGGTGTTGTGCAGCGGCCTGATAGCAATCGCCTGCGCCGGCGTGATCGAGGCCTATGGCGTGATGCTGTCGGCCTCGCTCGGCGACAGCTACGCCATAACCGAGACGCTGGTGCGCGCCGCGCCGATGATCTTCACCGGCCTTGCTGTGGCGATCGCCTTCCGCGCGAAATTCTGGAACATCGGCGCCGAGGGCCAGTTGCTGGCGGGCGCTGTGGCAAGC
>NZ_RZOI01000894.1:0-2141 GCF_004022645.1 Mesorhizobium sp. M4A.F.Ca.ET.020.02.1.1
GATGAAGGGAGCGTGGCCGCCCAACTCCATCGTCGAACGCTTCACGTGGCGGGCGGCGAGCGAGCCGAGATGTCGTCCGACGGGCACGGAACCGGTAAACGAGACTTTCCGAATGACTGGTGACGGGATGAGGTATTCCGAGATCTCCGCCGGAACTCCGAAAACAAGGTTGACCACGCCAGCCGGCACACCGGCATCCGCAAAGCAGCGCACCAACTCCATTGTCGAGGTTGGGGTCTCCTCCGGCGCCTTTGCAACGATGGAACAGCCGGCGGCAAGCGCCGCAGCGATCTTGCGCACGAGCTGGGTGACTGGGAAATTCCACGGGCTGAAACCCGCCACCGGACCCACCGGTTCTTTCACCACGGTCTGGGTGATATCGGGACCCCGGCCCGGGATAACGCGACCATAGGCGCGCCTCCCCTCCTCGGCATTCCAGTCGATGTGATCGGCTGCGATCACAGCCTCAAGACGGGCCTCTGCGATGGGCTTGCCCATTTCCCGGCTGATCGCGGTCGCGACCATCTCGTGCCGTTCCCGCAGCAGCGTCGCTGCCTTGCGGATGATTGCCGAGCGATCGAAGGCGCTCTTGTCGCGCCACAGCTTGAAACCGCGTTGGGCGGCGTCGAGAGCACGGTCGAGATCGGCGGCTTCGGCGAATGGCACTTCGCCGATCGATGCGCCGGTGGCCGGGTCGAAAACAGGCGCGGACCGCGTGCCGGAGCCACGCGTCCATTCGCCGTCGATGTAGAGAGAAGCGGTCATGAGGACCTCCTGCGGGAAGCTACGAATCAGGCGGCGGCGATGGCGGGTTTGCCGCTACGCAAGGTGGACTGGATCAGGTCGAGACCGGATTCCATCTTGTCGATGATCTCCGTGACTTCGGCTCTGCTGATGATCAAAGGCGGGCTGAGTGCGATCGTGTCGTTGGGGCAGGAGCGCAGGATCACGCCGTTTGCTTCGCAAAGGCGCACCAGCGTCGGCCCGATCTTGTCGGCGGCGTCGAAATTGCGTCGCTCCGCCTTGTCCGCGACGATCTCGACCCCGGCGATCAGCCCGGCACCGCGAATATCGCCGACGAGTGGATGATCGGCCAGGCGGCGCTTGAGTTCCGACTGAAGAAACTCGCCCGTCTCGGCCGCCTTGGCGATGATGTTCTCTTCATCGTAGATTTTGAGGGTCTCGAGCGCGACCGCGGCCGGAACGGGATGTCCCGAATAGGTGAACCCGTGGCCGAACGTGCCGATGGCATGCGTTTCCTGCGCAACCGCATCGAAAACCTTCCTGCCGATCAGCACGGCGCTGATCGGCAGGAAGGCAGCCGAGAGAGCCTTGGCGCAGGTCAGGATATCCGGCTCGATGCCGACGGTTTGCGAGCCCCAGTAGGAGCCCGTGCGGCCGAAGCCGCAGATCACCTCGTCCGCCACCACCAGCACGTCATGACGACGCAGCACCGCCTGGATCTTCTCGTAGTAGGTGGGTGGCGGCACGATGACACCGCCGCCGCCCATGATCGGCTCCATGAACATCGCCGCGACGCTTTCCCGACCTTCGGCAAGGATCAGGTCATCGAGTTCCTTGGCGCAGCGGGTGGCAAAGTCCTCCTCGCTCTCGCCAGGCAAGCCGTTGTGATAGAACAGCGGCGTCTGTACATGGTGAAACCGCGCCAGCGGCACGTCGAATGATGTGTGGTTCACGACCTGGCCGGTAACGGAGGCGGTCGCCAAGGTGATGCCGTGATAGCCGCGCACCCGGCCGATGATCTTTTTCTTCTCGGGCCGCTTGAGAGCGTTGTTGTAGTACCAGATCAGCTTGATGGCGGTGTCGTTGGCCTCGGAGCCGGAATTGGCGAGGAACACCTTGCTCATCGGCGATGGTGCCAGTTGAATGAGGCGCTCCGACAGATCGACGAGCGGCTGGTTCGTCTTGCCCGTGAAGGCATGATAGAAAGGCAGCTTGCGCATTTGTTCATATGCCGCCCGCGCCAGGCGCTCATTGTCGAAGCCCAGCGAGGCGCACCAAAGGCCGGCGACCGCATCGATGAAGGATCTGCCCTCCTCATCGAAGACGCGCACACCCTTGCCGCGTGTCACCACAAAGGGCTCGACGTTGGCGAGCGGGTCGACGAAAGGGTGTAGGGC
>NZ_RZOI01000895.1:0-2139 GCF_004022645.1 Mesorhizobium sp. M4A.F.Ca.ET.020.02.1.1
GATCAGCCGCGCGACATGGCCGGGCGTCGTCAGCGCCAGCCGGATGTCGGGATAGGTCGGCAGCGGCAGGGTGCGGAAGATGTTGGGGGTCAGGAAATCCAGCTCGACGTCGAAGGCTTTCAGCGTTTCGGCGAGCCGCTCCAGCGTGTGGACGACGCCGTTGACTTGCGGGCGCCAGGCGTCGGTGACCATCAATATGCGCATGGCGCCCCTTTGCCGAAAAGGTCGTCTTTCCCCGTGATGCGATGCCGGAACGGCGGCCAGGCGGCAGCCGGCGCCTCGCTCCAGCGCCCCCTTGAGGGCACGGGCTCGAATCGGGGCGGCATGGCCGAATCAACCGTAGTCGCGCGTTTCATGCGCGCTCTTCACCATGGTTTCATGACGCGCGGATGAAGCCGGTATTTCTGAGAAGCGTGGCTTCGCTTCAGGCAGGAACCCTGATCACCGCGCGCAGGCCGCCGAGAGGACTATCCTCCAGCGTGATGTCGCCGCCATGGCTGCGGGCGATGTCGCGGGCGATGGAGAGGCCAAGGCCGGTGCCGCTGGCGTCGAGATTGCGCGCCTCGTCGAGGCGCAGGAAGGGCTTGAACACCTCCTCGCGCTTTTCCCGCGGGATGCCCGGCCCGTCGTCGTCGATGGTAACCAGAAGCGAGCCGCTTCTGTGGTCGGCGTTGATCTCCACCGTCCTTGCGTAGCGGAAGGCATTGCCGATGACGTTGGACAGCAGCCGGGCGAAGGCGTTCGGCCGTACATGCACGTGTGGGTCGCCGACGAGCGTGGTCGACAGCTTGCATTTGCGCAGCGTGGCCTCTTCGCCGAGCTTCTGGAAATAGGTGTCGAGATCGAAACGGCCGGGGTCCTCCGAGGCCTCGCCGCGGGCGAAGGCGAGATAGCCTTCCAGCATCGACTGCATGTCGTCGATATCCTGGTCGAGCGCCGCCTTGGTTTCGGCCTTGCCGCCGGCCAGAGCCAGCTGCAGCTTGAAGCGGGTGAGGATGGTCCTGAGGTCATGGCTGACGCCGGTCAGCATGGCGGTGCGCTGTTCGATCTGGCGCTCGATGCGCTCGCGCATCTGGATGAAGGCAAAGCCGGCGCGCCGCACCTCCTCGGCGCCGCGCGGGCGGAAATCGCGCGGCATCGGCCGGCCCTTGCCAAAGCTTTCGGCGGCCTCGGCGAGCGTCAGGATCGGCCGGATCTGATTGCGCAGGAAGGGGATGGCAATCATCAGGAGGACCAGCGAAGTGCCAACCATCCAGATCAGGAAGATGTGGGTGTTGGAGGCATAGGCCTGGCTGCGGCGCACGAAGACGCGCAGCACCTTGCCTTCCAACTGGACGCGGACTTCGACGATGTTGGAGTTGCCGACGGTGTCGATCCAGAACGGCCTGTTGATCTGCCTGGTGATCTCGGACGACAGAGCCTCATCGAGGATTGAGAAGAACGGTTTCGGCCCGGGCGGCGGCAGTGGGTCGGGCGGCAGAAGATCGACCTTGAGCTGCATCCTGTCCTGGGCGATGCGGATGATGTTGGCGTAGTCGGCATCGTGCGGATAGGCCTCCATCATGTCAATAATGGCGGCGATGTCGCGTACGGTCGCTTGCGATAGGCGCTGCGTCACGGTCTGCCAGTGGCGTTCCATGAAGACGAAGGCGACGACCGACTGCAAGAGGATCATCGGAGCGATGACGATGATCAGCGAGCGGGCGTAGAGCCGTTTCGGCATGTAAAGCGCAACCAGGCGCCAGAACCGGTTCCAGGCGCGCGGCATGGCTTTCAGCATCCGCATGGCGCGATCGCTCAAGCCGTCATTTCCCGGCCTTTCCAGTTGCGTGGTCGCCATCTGCCCTTCCGCTCGTCAACGGCCGTTCAGCAAGGGCCTCAGGAATATTCTATTCCACGCTGAGCCGATACCCAATACCGCGCACCGTCTGCAGCCAGACCGGGTTGGACGGATCGCGCTCGATCTTGCGGCGCAAGCGATTGATCTGGACATCGATGGTGCGCTCGCCGACGTCGGACTCGTCACCGACCAGTTCATGGCGCGGAATGGTCTCGCCCGCGCGCGCGGCAAAGATCGCCAGGATCTCCTGCTCGCGGTCGGTCAGCTTCAGCGCCTCGCCGCCGCGCTTCAGCTCGCGT
>NZ_RZOI01000896.1:0-2137 GCF_004022645.1 Mesorhizobium sp. M4A.F.Ca.ET.020.02.1.1
CCACAATCCGCACTTTGTCGAAGAAGCCGAGCGCGAAGGGCCAGACCATGCGCCGGGACTGGACCCCTGCCGCATCGCGATAGAGGAACCCGAGCTTGCGTTCGTCGCGGATGGCTTGGCGCACCAGGCTGAGGTCGATGCCCTCGGTGGCCTCGGCGCTCGGACCGACGAGCAGCGTGGTGGCGTCGAGATCCTCGCGCAGATCGGCCGGCAGCACGGCCGCGATCTTGGCAAGCGCATCGGTCGCCGCCGCCGAAAGCCTCGCATCCGGCTGCTTGGCGACCCAGCGCGACCCGAGCACGATCGCTTCGATCTCCTCATCGGTGAACATCAGCGGCGGCAGCATGAATCCAGGTTTCAGCACATAGCCCAGCCCCGCCTCGCCCTCGATCGGCGCGCCCTGCCCCTGCAGCGTCGCGATGTCGCGATACAGCGTTCGGATGGAGACACCCATTTCACCGGCAAGCGTGCGGCCACTGACCGGCCGACGATGACGGCGCAGGATCTGGATCAGGTCGAGCAGGCGTTCGGAACGGGACATGATTCTCGGGACTTGGGGCCAAATCCACGATAGAACCGCATGGGCGCGGCAGGAAGCCGGGACGATCCACATCCGGCGACTCGGCCGCGCCCACTTCGCTCGAAGATGTTCGGTCAGAGGCGAAACACCTTGACCTCGTTGCCGCGCTCCAGCGCCTTGTTGGCGATGAAGATTTCCGCCATCGACTGTTCGGCATCGCGATCGGCGAGAACCCGCAGCATCGCTTCCAGCCGCCACAGCGCGATTGCCTTGTTGCGGTGTTGCGAGCGCTCGTTGCGTGCCGTCACCACGATGCCTGTCGGCAGATGGACGGCGCGCACCGCACTGTCGGTGGTGTTCTGATGTTGGCCGCCGGGACCGCCGGCGCGCAGCGTTTCGAAGCGCACGTCGCAGGGTGCGATCGAAGCCTCGGCCGGCACTGCCGCCGCCAGATCCACCGCCTTCACGCCGACAAACCAGTTCTGGCGTTTGTGTCCCGGGCGCACCGGGCTCTTGAAGACGAATTTGACGGTGCCGCAATATTCCGCCGCCAGCGCGGCGGCGTTCGCGCCTTCGAGACCGAGCAGCGCGGATTTGGCGCCGTGCCGATCCGGCCTGTGGCCGAAGGTGACATCGGTCGTGCAGCCGCGCCTGTCGGCCTCGGCTTCGATGATGCCAATCAGCGCCATCAGCGCGACGCGGCATTCCGCCGGACCGCTGCCCGAGGTGACCAGAAGATCAATCGCGGGCATGGCGGTCCCTCCTTCCCTGGCGGTCGCGGATCGGTTTGCTGCGCGTGCGGTCGGAGGGGCCTTCGACGGCCTTCTTGTAGGTGACCAGCGGCTTCATCGCTGCCAGCGCCAGCACCAGGCCTGCCTCGGCGAGGTCCCGCACCACCTGGCCGGCATCCTTGTAGGCGGACGCTGCTTCCTCGATAACCAAATTGCGGTCATCGCAGATCAGTTGCCCGCCCCAGCCATTTCGCAACAGCGCGTCGCGCTCCGACCTGTTGCGGCCGGCGCGGCCATGCATCGTCGCGCGGTCGTATTTGCGGCCGGCGCCGTGCGAAATTCCGCCCAGCGACGAACCGGTGGCGTCGAGGACCTGCACGACATAGCTTAGGCTTGCCCGCGACCCGGCGATCGGCGCGATGTCTCCGGCAGCAACCGCAGCCGAACCCTTGTGGTGCACAAAGCCGCCAACCCGTTGGCGCACAAGGTTGTGCGGGATGTCAGCGACCAGCCGAACATCGCTTTTCAGCACGCTTGCCGCGCGCTCCGCGATCAGGCTGCGGTTGAGCGAGGCCCAGGCGACGCAGACATCATGCTGGCGGCGCCAGTGAATGCCGTCCGCGCTGTCGGGATCGAGCCCGGCGGTGATCGCGGATTGGCGATCGAGCATCTGCCCGAAGACAACCGCGCCGAGGCCGCGCGAGCCGGAATGCACCAGCAGATAGAGTTTCTGGCGGTCGAACAGGCTTTCGCCAGCGGCGTCGATTGTCTCATCGACCGCCTGCAGCTCGCAAAAATGGTTGCCGCCGCCGATCGTGCCCAGAGCCCCGGGATAGAGATCCGGCGGCAGATCCGAACGGCCAAGTGCCTCGGCCGGATCGAAGAC
>NZ_RZOI01000897.1:0-2134 GCF_004022645.1 Mesorhizobium sp. M4A.F.Ca.ET.020.02.1.1
CACCAGCGCGATTTTGTCGCCGGCGAATGTTTTCTCCAACTCGGCCGGTCCGTCCGAATCGAGGCCGATGGTCTGGAAGCCGGCCTCATGCAACTGGCCGAGCGCGTCGGCGAGGTTCTTCACCTCAATCTGATCAATATGTTCCAGCGCGCCGGAGGCGGATTTCGCCAGCACGCCCGATTCCTGCGGGCTGTGGCGGGCCGTGGTGATCAGCGCGCCGGCGCCGAAGGCGACCGCGGAGCGCAGGATCGCGCCGACATTGTGCGGATCGGTGACCTGGTCGAGCACGAGCACCAACTGAGTGTCGCCAAGCGCGTCAAGGCGCTTCGGCTTCAGCGGCTCGGCCTCGATCAGCACGCCCTGATGCACGGCATCCGACCCGGTGATCCTGTCGATCTCCTTTGGCTCGACCAGCTCGGCCTTGAAGGGCAGGGCGGCGAGGTCGGCGATCGCCAGCCGCTCGGCGGCGTTGCGCGTCACCAGCATTTTCCTGATCTTGCGCCGTGAATTGTCGAGCGCGGCTCGCACCGTGTGCAGGCCATAGAGCCGCACCAGGCCGTCGCCGGGGGATTCGCCCGGCGGCAGCGGCTGGCGCGGCCGGAATGCGGGTGCGCCGCCGGCCTTCTGGTCGCGGTGGGCGCGACGCAGCTTGGCGTAGTGAGTGTCTTTGGGTGTTCCGGGCTTGTTGTCTTTGCTCATGGCGGGCTTCTATAGCCGTGTCGTCGGGCCATGGATACTGGCAGAAGCCGGCTTGCCGAGGATGCTGTCAAATTCAGCGCATTTTGCCGGGACGTGCGGTTGACACCCACCAGCCTTGCCGCCATAAGGCGCTTCGCTGATTTCGGAGAAGACTTCTACTCGGGCTCCGGATCGGCAAATGCCTCGTTGCATGGCTCCGGCGGCAGACTGGAGAGGTGCCCGAGTGGTTAAAGGGGACGGACTGTAAATCCGTTGGCTTAGCCTACGTTGGTTCGAATCCAACCCTCTCCACCACTGCCGGCCCGGAAGCCCTGAAACGAAAAAGTCTCGGACCGAAAAGCGCATGGCGCTTTTTGGGTGAATCCGGTACTTCAGTGTAAGGCGCGGGTATAGCTCAGTGGTAGAGCAGCAGCCTTCCAAGCTGAATATGCGGGTTCGATTCCCGCTACCCGCTCCAGATTTCCGGCATGAAAGGCACGCGGAAGTGCCGCCCAGAAATCCTGGGAGTCAAACGCTTGGCTGCCTGGCCTAGGCAACCGGTATCAGCCGGCGCCTTCTTTCGTCCAGCGACACGATGGCAAGGCCGCTGGCCACCACCAGCAGGATGCCGCAGACGGCGAGCGCGTTGGGAAACTGGCCGAACACCAGCAGGCCGGAGATGACCGCCCAGACGGTGAAGCAATAGTAGAACGGCGCCACCGCGCTCGTCGGTCCGACGCGATACGCCATGAAGATGAAGAAATGGCCGAAGATCAGGAACAGTCCGGCGCCGGCGATGAGCAAGAGGTGGCGGGGCTCCGGCATGACCCAAGGCTCTGAAACGAGATGCGCGACGCCGGAGCCGACCAGCACGACCACGACGGCGGAAATGGCGACGATCATGCCCGGCACCTCGGCGCCGACCTTGCGGCCGGCAAGATCTCGTGCGGCCGACAGGACCGCGTTGCCGAGCGCCAGCAAGGCATAGACCGAAATCCCTTGCATCGTCGGCTGCGCCACCATCAGCGCGCCGATGAAGCCGACCCCGATCAGCGCCATGCGCGCGCCGCCGATACGCTCGCCGAACAGCACCGAGGCGCCGACCAGCATCAGCAGCGGCGTGATCTGCCCGAGCGCCGTTGAATCGGCGATCTGCATGTTGGCGAGCGCCACGACGTAGCAAAGGATCGCCGCCAGTTCGAGCAGGTTGCGGCGCAGAACCTTCCTTTCGAAGATCAAAGGGACCTGCCTGGCGTAGCCGAGCAGGACAAGCAGCGGGACTCCCCAGAGCGCCGCCGCGATGCCGCGCAGGAACAGCACCTCGTAGGGCGGCAGGCCGGTGGTGGCGAGCTTCATCATCGTATCGTTGACCAGATAGGACCCGGTCGAGACGACCATGAACAGCGGACCGCGGATGTTTGTCGGGATGAACTGCATCGAGCGAGGAGATCAGACC
>NZ_RZOI01000898.1:0-2130 GCF_004022645.1 Mesorhizobium sp. M4A.F.Ca.ET.020.02.1.1
GGGCGCGTCCTCCAGCGCCTCATCGACGCCGGCGCTGGCATAGAAGGCGAGCAGCTCGGCGATTTCGGCAGGGGTGTTGGGGAAGGCGGCGATCATGCTGCCACCATCGTCCGCGCGGCGGCGATTTGCAACCTCGGTGAGTTTGTCAGCCCGTCGGTATCCGCGGATCCTGCACCAGATAGAACGTCCAGCGCGGCGTGTAGTCGGTGATCAGGAATTCGAAGCTGCCCGTCATCAGCGGGTCGATCTTGCCGTTCTTGAACAAAAGCCGGTCATAGGGTTCGAAATCGCGGTCGAACTCGGCGAAGTTGCTCGCCACGATGTTGTCGGGCGACTTATTGCGCTGGTCGAAGGACAGGCCATCGCCGAATACGCTCGGCTGGTCGAGGATCTCCTGTAGCTCGAACTGGAACTCCACCCAGGCCTGGCCGCTGTTGTTGAGCGTCTCGATGCGCATGTAAATGATGCCGTTGGCGACCTCGCCGGCCTTGCCGAATGCCTCGATCGGCTTGGTGGTGCGGATGGTCAGCGTCACCGGTGTCGCCGAATTCAGCTCTTCGGTGATGACGATCGGATCCTCCTTGGTGCCGATGCCAGAGGCGCCAGTGATGTGAAAGCCGCCGAGTTCGTCGGAAAAGGAATAGGCGCCGGTTGCCCAGACCTTTTGCGGATCGGCATGGGCAGCCGGGGCCAGCAATGGAAGGAGCGGAAGAACCGCCCGGCAAAGCCGGCCGGGCGTCGAGAAAAAGCGCGTCAATGAGAAGCCGGATGGCTCAGGCGTGCGCATGGCGCGAAGTATTGCCGATAAGCAAGCCGTCGAACAATTGAAAAACGCCGGGAGAAATGGTTCTTCCCGGCCGGGCGCGACTTTTTGTCGAAATCGGCTTTGTCCGTTAAGCGCCGGTTTCCCGTCGCGAATTGATGCGCTATGCAGCGCATGAGCCAGCACAATGCGGGAAAGCGCGGCAAGCCAGTGAGGGGTCGATGAGCGATATCGAACGCGAGAGCATGGAATTCGACGTGGTCATCGTCGGCGCTGGTCCGGCTGGCCTTGCCGCGGCGATCCGTCTGAAGCAGGTCAATCCCGAGCTTTCCGTCGTCGTGCTGGAGAAGGGCGGCGAGGTCGGCGCCCACATCCTGTCCGGTGCCGTCGTCGACCCGATCGGCATCGACCGGCTGCTGCCGGGCTGGCGCGAGGAGGAAGGCCACCCGTTCAAGACGCCGGTGACCGATGATCATTTCCTGGTGCTCGGTCCGGCCGGCTCCTTCCGCCTGCCCAATATCCTGATGCCGCCGCTGATGAACAATCACGGCAACTACATCGTCTCGCTCGGCAATGTCTGCCGCTGGCTGGCGACCAAGGCCGAGGCGCTCGGCGTCGAGATCTATCCGGGCTTTGCCGCCGCCGGCCTGCTCTACAACGATGCCGGCGCCGTCACCGGCGTGGTGACAGGCGACATGGGCGTCGAGAAGGACGGCACGCATGGTCCGTCCTTCGCGCCCGGCATGGCGCTGATGGGCAAATATGTGCTGATCGGCGAGGGCGCGCGCGGCTCGCTCGCCAAGCAGCTGATCGCCAAATACAAGCTCGCCGACGGCCGTGAGCCGGCCAAGTTCGGCATCGGCCTGAAGGAACTCTGGCAGGTCAAGCCGGAGAACCACAAGCCTGGCCTGGTGCAACATTCCTTTGGCTGGCCGCTCGACATGAAGACCGGCGGCGGCTCCTTCCTCTACCACCTCGAGGACAACCAGGTGGCGGTCGGCTTCGTCGTCCACCTGAACTACAAAAACCCGTATTTGTCGCCCTTCGAGGAGTTCCAGCGCTTCAAGACGCACCCGGCGATCAAGGGGACCTTCGAGGGCGCCAAGCGGATCGGCTATGGCGCACGCGCCATCACCGAAGGCGGCTGGCAGTCGGTGCCGAAGCTGTCCTTCCCTGGCGGCGTGCTGATGGGCTGTGCTGCCGGCTTCGTCAACGTGCCGCGCATCAAGGGTTCGCACAATGCGGTGCTATCGGGAATGCTGGCGGCCGAGCATGTCGCGCAAGCGATCGCCGACGGCCGCGCCAATGACGAGCTTTCCTCCTACGAGGCTGCGTGGCGGGCGACCGACATCGGCAAGGATTTGAAG
>NZ_RZOI01000899.1:0-2118 GCF_004022645.1 Mesorhizobium sp. M4A.F.Ca.ET.020.02.1.1
TCGCCGATCAGGCCGAAGGTCTCGCCTTGGCCGATCTCGAGGTCGACATTGTGCAGCACCGCCTGGTCGCCGAAGGAATGGCTGATCCCCTTGCAGGCGATGGCGACCTGCCCGTTTCTTCGATAGGAATCTCTTTGATCGGCGGCGGCCGCGGTCGCGTCGGGGCGATCGCGGACGGTCGTGCCGGTCTCGGCCAGGCGGCCGTCCCGCTTGGTGAAATTGAGCGCCGGGATCGAGGCGATGAGGGCCTTAGTATAGGCATGCGAGGGGTTTTCGAAAACACCCTTGGCATCGCCGCTCTCGACCACCGCGCCCGCCTGCATCACCGCTACGCGATCGCAGGAGCGGCGGATCAAATTGATGTCATGGCTGATCAGCAGAATGCTGGTTTTGTGTTCCCGACGCAGATCGTCCAGGATGGCGATGATCTCGGCCTGCACGCTGGCATCGAGCGCCGTCGTCGGCTCGTCCATCACCAGCAGCGCCGGGTCGAGCGCAATCGCAATCGCGATGTTGGCGCGCTGCTGCATGCCGCCGGACAATTCGTGCGGATAAAGGTCGAGCACGCGCTCGGGATTGGCGACCCGCACACGTTTCAGCAGCTCGGCCGAGCGCCAGCGGGCCTCCTCATGGCGAACTGGCCGATGGCGCATGATCGTCTCGCCGATCTGGCGGCCGATCGTCATCGCCGGGCTGAGCGCGGCGCCTGGATGCTGGTAGACGGCCGCGATGCGATCGCCTCTCAGGCCACGCAGCTCGTCGCCGGAAAGGTTGCGTATTTCCCGGCCCTGGAACTCCAGCGCCGAGGCAGCGATACGGGCGTTGCCGGGCAGATAGCGAAGGATGGCCATGGCCACCGAGCTTTTACCCGAGCCGGATTCGCCGACCAGGCCGAGCGCCTCACCCTCTGCGACAGTCAGCGAAACGCCGTCAACAGCGGATTGCCATCCTCTTTTCCCATCATAGGCGATGGAAAGTTTTTCCACATTGAGCACTGAAGAAGACATCAAGACCTCGAAATCGCTTTCTGCCGAAGCCCTAATCAAGGGCAATCGCTTCCGCTTATTTAGTACATAATCTCTATAAAATTACTCGACTTAAAGCCGAGCGCAATCTAGCCTGTTGCAAATTGGAGATTGCGGGTCGCACCGATCGACACGGGAACCCCGTGTCTCTCCAAGCGGATGTGCATGGAGGCCGGCATGGCGCGAGACCACTTGATCCTCAGCGCGTTCTTCTTCAACCCGCAGGGTGACCATCGTATGTCCTGGCGGCACCCGCGCGCGCCGGGCCGCGAAGTGCTCGGCTTCGATTACTATCGCAAGCTGGTCCAGGCTGCCGAGCGCGCCAGGATCGACACCATCTTCGTCGCCGACCACGTGTCGATCTGGGATTCGGTGAAGAGCGGTGTCGCGCATTACGCCAACGCCCGCCTCGAGCCGCTGACGCTCTTGTCGGCGCTTGCCGGCGTGACCAGGCACATCGGCCTCATCACCACCGCGTCGAGCTCCTACAGCGAACCTTACAATGTGGCGCGCCTGTTCGCCTCGCTCGACCATATCAGCGGGGGCAGGGCGTCGTGGAACGTCGTCACCTCGGCCATGGACGAGGAGGCGCGCAATTTCGGCCGCGACGGCAATATCGAGCACGCCTCCCGCTACCAGCGCGCCGCCGAATTCCTCGATATCGTCAAGGGGTTGTGGGACAGCTGGGAAGACGAAGCCCTGCTCTTCGACAAGGACACCGGCTATTTCGCCGATCCGGACAAGGTCCATGTGCTCGACCATCGCGGCGCCCATTTCAAGGTGCGCGGGCCGCTCAACGTCTCGCGCCCGCCGCAGGGTCATCCGCTGATCGTCCAGGCCGGTTCGTCCGAGGACGGCAAGAATTTCGCCACCGCGCACGCCGACGCCCACTTCGCCATCTTCAGCACCAGGGAAGACGGCATCAGATACCGCCAGGACATCAACGACCGTCTCGCCCGTCACGGCAGGCGGCCGGAGAGCTTCAAGATCCTGCCGGGCATTTTGCCGATCGTCGCGGCTTCCGAGGCCGAGGCGCGCGACAGGCAGGATTACCTGCAGACGCTGCTCCCCGATCGCCTCGGCATCGATCTCC
>NZ_RZOI01000089.1:0-13546 GCF_004022645.1 Mesorhizobium sp. M4A.F.Ca.ET.020.02.1.1
GCGAACGCAGCCCCGGCTTTCTTGATGGCGAGGCGGCGATCTCGGACGCGGTCCGCGATCTCGCGCAACATCACGTGCGCGCCTGGCGCGGCGTGCAGGCAGCGCTTCGCCAGATGGTCGACCGCTTCGACCCGGCGGCGATCGAGGAAGAGCTGAAATCGAATTCCGCGATCGGCACGCTGCTTTCGGGTGGGCGCGGCGCCAAGCTGTGGGAGCTCTACCAGAAACGCCATCGTGAGATCGCCGAGAGCGCGGAAAAAACCTTCCTTGGCGAAGTCGGCGCAGATTTTAGGGATGCATATGAGGAGGAGTGAGACATGATCGATCGACGCGAATTCATCATTGCCCTCGGCGCGACGGGGCTGGTTTCGGCCTGCCAGAGCGGCCCGCCGAAACCATCTGTGATCACGGTCAATGTGAGCGGTGGAGCCGGCATGAACCCGGGGCCGGGCGGCGGCGACCGGCCGGTGACGGTCCTGGTGATGCGGCTGAGCAGCACCGGCAAGTTCAATTCGGCCGACTATTTCGCGCTGCAGGGCGATGCAGGGTCCGCGCTCGGGGCCGACCTCATCGGATCCGACACCATCTCCGTCGCGCCGGGAAAGACCGCGGCCAAGACCATCACGGTCGAACCAAACGCGACGGCGCTCGGTTTCGTCGCGCTGATCCGCGAACCTGGTGGGAGGAGCTGGCGAACGACCAAGTCGATCTCGCCTGGATCCAAATTCACCATCAACGTGACGCTCGGCGGCGGCGGTATCTCCGCCTAGCGGCGAGACAGGGCGAGACAGGAAGTGGCTCCGTGCAGAGAGTAACGGCATGAGCGATGCAAACAGGGTGCTATGGTCTGAGGGACTGTTTCTGCGGACCCAGCATTTCCAGCAGCAGGACCGGTTCCTCGAGGCAACGGTGCGCGGCGCCTTGCGGGCCGGGCAACTGCATACGTTCGGCTTCCAGCAGCTTACCCTGGATCAGTCGTTGCTCGACGCCGGCCAGATCGCCATCTTGTCGGCGCGGGGTATATTCCCCGATGGAACTCCCTTCTCCATTCCCGAGATGATGGATGCGCCGCGACCCTTGCCGGTCACGGCCGACACCGGCGCAGGGCCGGTGCTGATCGCGCTGCCGCTCGAACCTCCCGGAGGCGTCGGCTTCGATCCGGCGCACGCCGCATCCACCGGCGCGCGCTATCACGGGCGGATCGTGTCGGTCCGCGACGCGGTGCAAGGAGGTTCGGACCCCGAGGAAATCGAGATTGCCCGGCCGCAGGCGCTGTTGCTTGCGCCGGGCAAGTCGGTTGGCGGCTACACCGCCCTGCCCGTCGCCGATGTCAAAGGCGTGCGGGCCGATGGTGGCGTCTCGCTGGACGAGACGTTCCTGCCGCCGACATTGATCACGGGTGCGGTGGCCTGGTACCGGCAATTGCTTCTGGAAGTCGTCACCGGCCTCGACCAGATCGCCGAGGCGCATGGCAAGATGGTGATGGGCGGGCCCGGGCGCAGCGTGGAGGACCTCCTGATGCTGCACCTTGCCAACGCGGCGCGCCCGCGGCTGGCGCACATGCTGGCGCAGGACGTCTTTCACCCGGCCGAGCTCTACCTCGAGCTTGCCGGCCTCGCTGGCGAGATGGCGACCTACGGCTCCAGTTCGCGACGGCTGGGCGAATTGCCGGCCTATGACCACATGGCCCCTGGCCCCGCCTATACGGCGCTGGCCGATGCCTTGCGCTCGCTCATCCTGAGCCTGCGTTATATCGAGCCCAAGTCGCGCGCCCTGCCTGTCATGCGGCACTCGACCAATGTCTGGAAGATCCGCATCGACAACCCGAAGCTGCTGGTGGCGAGCCGCATCGTCATCCGGGTCGGGTCCGAGCTGTCGGAAGATGCGCTGCGCAAGATCTTCGTCAATCAGGCGACGGTCGGCGCGGCCGACCAGTTCGAAGGCCTGTGGAAGTCGCGCCTGCCCGGCATTCCGCTGAAGCCGCTGCATTCACAGCCGCGCGAAATCCCCTACGACGGCGACCGGCTGTGCCTCGAGCTTGACCAGAAGAGCGAGCACTGGGCCTCGCTGCTCGACGCCCCCGGCTTCGTCATCGGCGTTTCCGGTGTCTTGCCGAGCGAGCCGCAGGTCGACTGCTATTCGGTGAACAGGTGAGATCATGAGCCGGGATGATCCCTTCGGACTGTCGGAGGATCGTGAACGCACGCGCATCAGACTGACCGGCGCCCAGATGCCGCGGCCGATGGCGCCGATGCTGACGGGTGCGCCGGTCAAGCGCTCGCGCGCCCATCCCAATGCGCTCATCAACGCCTTCGCGCCGCTGCTCGAATTCGCGCCCGAGCTTGAAAGCGCGCTGGCGCCGGAGAACCCTGAAACATTGCGCACGCGCCTGCTCGAAGAGCTGGTTCGGGCGCGCGATGCCGCCATGACATCGGGATCGTCTCTGGAGCGCGCCGATCAGGCGGCCTGGGTGGTGGCGGCGCTGCTCGACGACCTCGCGCTGAACACGCCCTGGGGCGGCGCCAGCGCATGGCCCCGCCAGCCGCTGGTGGTCATGCTGCGCGGCGACGTCGATGCCGGCACCCAGTTCTTCACGCGTCTCGACGAACTGGAGCGCCACCCGAACCGGGATCGCGAATTGCTGGAGCTGCAGTACCAGTGCCTGGCGCTCGGCTTCCGCGGCAAATACAGGGTGCCCGGCCGCTCCGGCGACCGATCGCTCAATGCCGTTCGCGTGGCGGCGGCGCGCTTCCTGCGCGATGCCGACGCCGAGGGCGCCCCGCTGTCGCCACACTGGAAAGGCGTGATCGCCTCGGACGAACCGCAGCGCTTCATCGTGCCGATCTGGGTGATGGCGCTTGCCGCGGCGGTGATCGCCACCGTGGTCCATATCGGCCTCTCGATGGGACTGAGCAGCCAGGCGGTGGAACTCTCGGCGCTCGTCCGCGCGCTGCCGCCGCCTCAGCGCGCCGACATCGCGCGCGCCGCGCCAAAGGTCGACGCGCCGGAACCGCCTGCGCCGGAGCCGGTCGACTTCGCGCTGCTGCCGGAATTCAAGGCCGAAGCGCCGGACGACCTCAGGGGGGCGCTCAGCGGCACCGAGAGCGTGTCGCTCGCCAAGCTGGTCATCCAGTCCTCCAACCCCGAACTCTTCCAGTCGTCACGGCCAACGCTGACCCAAGGCTATGAGCCACTGGTCGAATCCATCGCCAAGGTCATCCTCGCCAACCAGGAACTCATCGGAAACATCACCGTCGTCGGCCACACCGACAACGTGCGCCTGCAAAGGTCCAACCCGCTTTCGAGCAACCAGCGGCTCTCGGAAGCGCGGGCCGAGACCATAGCCGACCTCCTCGTGCGGGCCGGCGTGCCGCAGGAGCGCATCCATTCCGAAGGGCGCGCGGAGACCGATCCGGTGGCCGACAACTCGACACGCGAGGGCCGGGCGCTCAACCGGCGCGTAGAGGTCCTGGTCGAGAAGAGGCTCTGAGATGTTCATCCTTCGCTTCCTCTGGGCCGTGCTCACCTCGCGCTTCCTTTGGACGCTGATCGGCATCGCGCTGCTTTCGCTGGTCATCTGGATTTTCGGCCCGATCGTCCAGGTTGGCCCCTATTCGCCGTTCGACTCCGACAATGTGCGCATCGCCATGATCGCTGGGCTGATCATCCTGTGGCTGATCTGGCTCATCGTCGCCCAGCGCCGCGCGATCCGCGCCAACCGCATGTTCGTTGCCGAGATCGCGGCGCCGGCGGCGGAGAAACAGCTTACCCCCGGCGAGGAGAACGTCGCCGCCGTCGGCGCAAAATTCGGCGAGGTGATGGCCGAGCTGAAGCGCCGCAAGCTCGGCGGGCGCAAGTTCCTGCGCGAGATGCCCTGGTACGTGATTGTCGGGCCGCCGGCCACCGGCAAGACCACCGCCTTGCGGCAGTCCGGGCTGAATTTCCCCATCGATCTCACCGACGACCTGCAGGGTGTTGGCGGCACCCGCAACTGCGACTGGTTCTTCTCCGAGAACGCGGTGCTGATCGACACCGCCGGCCGCTATGTCCAGCAGGAAAGCCAGCCTGACGTCGACGCGGCGGAATGGTTGGGCTTCCTCGACCTCTTGAAGAAGCATCGGGGCCGTCGGGCGCTGAACGGCGTGATCGTCGCGCTTTCTATCGATACGCTTTCGGAGGGCGACGAGGCCATCAAGGCGCACGGCCGCAAGATCCGCCGCCGGCTGGCCGAGCTCAACGACCGGCTCGAAATCCGCCTTCCGGTCTATCTGATGCTGACCAAGGCCGATCTGATCAAGGGTTTCGAGGCCTTCTTCGGCGGCCTGTCGACGGCATCGCGCGAACAGGTGTGGGGGACGACCTTCCCGCTCGATGCGCGCGTCGACGCCAAGACCGTCGAGCGCGAAATCACCACGCTGGCGACCGAACTCGAGCGACGCCTTGTGCCGCGCCTTGAGGATGAGGACAAACTCGCCGCGCGCGCCGAGATCTTCCGCTTCCCCGCCCAACTCGCAAGCCTTTCCGAGCCGATCCAGCTGCTGATCGAGGCGATGTTCGGCGAAAGCCGCTATGAAGAGGCTGCCTGGCTGCGTGGCCTCTATCTGACGTCGGCGACCCAGGAAGGCGCGCCGATCGACCGGCTGACGGCAGCCCTTTCCTCTTCCTTCGGGCTGCCTCCGCGCCGCGCCATGCCGGCGCCACGCGTCGAAAAGCGCAGCTTCTTCCTGAAGAACCTGCTTACCGAGGTGATTTTCAAGGAAGCTGGCCTCGGCACGTTCGACCCGCTGGCGCAACGTCGCCGCGCCTGGATCTGGCGTGGCGCGGCCACCGCGTGTGCGGTCGCAGCCTTGCTGGCCGCCGGACTGTTTACCTGGTCCTATTTCGACAACCGCAATGCAATCATCGCGCAGGCTGGTCAATTCGAGGCGCTTCAGGAGCCACTGACCGCCGTCACCGCCGCCCCGGCATCGGTGGAGCAGCCGGCCATCGACGGCGCATTGGCCGCGATGGACCAGGTCACGAATGCCCGCACCGCGCCGCCGGACGCGCCGCATGACCTGCTCGGACCCTCGGCCTCGGCGGAGCTGATGCGCGCGCAGGCCGATACCTACGACCACGCGCTGCGCAACGTGCTCGAGCCGCATATGGTCGCGCTGCTCGAGGCGACCATGTGGCGGCAGATCCGCGACCCTGACTTCATGCTGGGGGCGCTGAAGACCTACCGTATGATGACCGGCTTGTCGCAGATGGACACCGACTTCGCGCAGAACTGGTGGGTGAACAGCCTGCCGGAATTCGCGCCGGCGCCGCCCTTCCCGAGCCCGGACGCCGAAGAGCATCAACTGGCCGCGATCCGGCGTATGGCGGTCGATGACAACTACGTCGCTCCGGACAAGGAACTGGTCGCCGAGGCGCTGAAAACGGTGTGCACGATCTCGCTGCCGGCGCGCGCCTACAAGCAGTTGCTGGCCGATCCGGAAGTGGCCGCGGTGAAGGAATGGATCCCGGCCAATTTCGCCGGCCCCAACGGCGCCAAGGTGTTTGCCCGGCGCTCCGACAAGACGTTGCGCGTCGGCGTTCCGGGCGCCTTCAGCTATGCCGGCTTCCACGATGCCATTCTCGACCGGGTCGAGGACGTTGCCGCCCAGGCGGCGCTGGATCGGGCGGTGTTCGCCGGCGGCTGCTCGGAGAATTCCGAAACCTCGGTCTCGGCTTTGTCGGAAGACATACTGAAGCTCTACTATGACGACTATATCGCGCAATGGGACAGCTTCCTGCGCGACATGCGGCTCGCCCCGTTGAGCGACCTCAACGTCGCCAGCGAGAACCTCAAGGACCTTTCAAGCGCCGATTCCGCATTGAAGCGCCTGCTGACGGCGGTGGTTCAGGAGACGGACCTGACCCGGTCCGACGAGGCGCCGGCTGACGACAAGGCGGCCGCGAAGGGCGGCTCGAAACTGCTCGGCAAGCTTGGCAAGCTAGGCAAGGTCGTCAAGACCGGGGCAAAGCTGCTGCCGCGCGCGGGCTCCGCCGACGAGGTGGACCTCACCGGCAGCCTAGTGGCCGAACACTTCAAGCGGCTCAAGGGCGCGATCGCCGAAGTCGATGGCCAGCCGCCGGCGCTCGACGCGGCTGTAGTGGCCCTGACGGCGCTTTCCAATGTGCTGCAGACGGTCACCGCCAACCCCGATCCCCAGGATGCCATCAAGAAGCAGGGCGGCCTCGCCGAACTCACAGGCGCTGTCGCCAGGCAGGCGCAAATCCTGCCCGACCCAATCGACGACTGGCTCGGCGGCATCGCTGGCGATACTAGCGGCCTGACGCAGAAGGCTGTCACCAACGAGCTCAACGCCATCTGGCGCGCCGACATCCTGCCGTTCTGCCAGGCGGCGCTCAACGACCGCTATCCGTTCAGTCCCGAGAGCGCGGTCGACGTCAATGTCCGCGACTTCGCCCGCCTGTTCGGGCCGTCCGGCCTGATCGACGCCTTCATCAACGACCATCTGATCAGCTACGTCGACACCGCCAGCCAGCCATGGAAATGGCGCGCCGATTTCGGCCTCGATCCTGCGGCGCTGGCGGCGTTCGAACAGGCCAGGCATATCCGCGACGATCTCTTTCCCGGCGGGACGGGCCCGGTGATGAGCTTCACGCTGGAGCCCAAGGACCTGTCGCCCAACGTCACGCGCGTGACGCTCAATCTCGATGGCCAGAACCTCGTCTACTTCAACAATGCGACGCGACCGCAACCGATGACGTGGCCCGGCAAGGACGGCACCGGCGTGATCTCGCTCGCCTTCCAGCCGGTCGACGGCTCGCCCGAGATCATGCTCAACGAGACCGGCAGCTGGGCATGGCTGAGGATGCTGCGCGCCGGCCGCTTCACCGGCACCTCGCTGTCGGATGTCTACAGCCTGCGCCTGGGCACCAAGGGCATGTACGCCGATTTCGAGCTCAAGGCAGCAAGCGTCGAGAACCCCTACAACCTCGAAATGTTCAAGAAGTTCACATGTCCGCCGCAGATATGATCCTGCCGGGCTTCTACGGCAAAATTCCCGCCACCGGCGATTTCGTGTCGCGGCGGCTGACGGGAGATTTTGTGCGCGTCTGGGATCGCTGGCTGGCGCAGCATCTTGTTCCGCTGATTGGCCTGGAGTCTTGGCCGCGAGCCACCGCACTGCACTTCCTGGCCGGCCCGTCCTGCTTCGGCGCGTCGGCAGGCATTGTCGTGCAAAGCGCCGACAGGGTCGGCAGGCAATTCCCCTTGAGCATCGTCGCGCAGCTTTCCGAGGTCTCCTTCCAGTTGGCGCATGCGGAAGCCTGGTTTGCCGGCATCGAGGAGACGGCCATTGCCGCGCAGCAGGGCGGGTTGACGCCCGACGACCTGGATGCAGCCCTGACGGTGCTGCCGGTGCCGCCCGTCGAGCCCGGCGATGAGGTCGTTGGTGAACTGGTGATGTGGACGAACTATTCGGATTTTTTCGACATCGATCCGCAGTCGCCGCAACCGACGCTGGAACAGATCCTCGCCGCCACCTGGGAGACCAGCTGATGCAGATCTGGAACCAGATGGGCTATCCGCACGAGTTCACCATGGGCATGGATAAGGCCGGCCATGAGTGGATTGTCGTGGTGGTCAAAGGCACGTTCGATTTCCCAACGAAGCCTGGCGGACCGGTGCAAAAATCGGCAGAGCAGGTTCCGTTGGTCATGGCTGATACCCAGACCGGGGTGCCCGGCTTTTCGGCGACCCTGTGGGAGACGGACTTCGCCTTCCGCAAGCCGCGCTGCGATGTGGTTGCCAATGGCTGCGCCTATGCGCCGGGCGGTCGACCGGCCGAGCGCGTGCCGGTCGGCATCAAGGTCGGCAATTGGTCGAAACTGTTCGAGGTTGTCGGTCACCGCGAATGGCGTGCCATCGGCCCGGTGTTTACCGCCACGTCGCCGCAGCCCTTCCTGAAACTGCCCATCTCCTACGATGTCGCCTGGGGCGGGGTCGACAGGCTGGATCCCGAAGATACGCTGCCCGCCAGCTACAAATACAACCCTGTCGGCACCGGCTGGTCGCGCACCAGGAACCAGCGCCTCATCCCTGGTTTGCGGCTGCCCAACACACAGGCCGTCGGTGAGGAAATCCGCTCGCCCTTCGGCGACTACAAGCCAATGAGTTTCGGGCCGATGGGCCGCGGCTGGCCCGGCCGCATCGAGTATGGCGGCACTTACGATCAGAACTGGATCGACAATGTCTTTCCTTTCCTGCCGCAGGATTTCGACGAGCGCTATTACCAGATGGCGCCACCCGACCAGCAGATAGACCTGCCGAGAGGTGGCGAGGAGGTGCAACTCATCAATCTTACGCCGGAAGGACGCGTAAGTTTCCGCCTGCCAATAACGGCACTGCCGATAGCCCTGTTCAAGAGGCGCGAGAAAGCATTCGAAGGCAACATCCAACCCGACACAATTTTGTTTGATCCGGAAAACCGGCGCTTCTCGCTTGTTTGGAGGGTGTCGCAACGCATTCAGCGCACCATACTGGATTTTTCTGAATGCTGGGTCGGAACACCCACAAAAGCCATGTTACTCGCCCGTGCGATGGGCAAACGCTACATCCGTCGCTTCAAGGTCCCACTTCGCTTTGAGGAGGACGAACCTGCATGAGTGCCAGCCTGGATATCGAATCGATTGGGATGGTGACGGCAGTCGGCCTCGACGCACCGTCAAGTTGCGCGGCAATGCGGGCAAGGTTGGATGGGTTTCAGGAAACGCAGTTTATTGGCGCGAAGGCTACCGCCCTAATTGGGGCGCCAGTAACCCTTCCCCGAAACTGGATCGGCGCCAAGCGGTTGGCTCACATGGCGGCTGGTGCCATCAGCGAGGCAATCAACTCAGCGCCTCGACAAAGCCATCGGATGCCGGTGCTCCTTTGCCTCGCTGAAGACGATCGCGCAGGACGACCGTATGGCGAGGGATCCGCCTTGCTTCGAAAAATTGGCGAGATTGTCCAGATCGAACCGCATGACGGCTCCCGGATTATCGCGCATGGTCGCCCTGCCGGCCACGCGGCGCTCGAGCATGCTAGAAAGCTGCTCAGTTCGGGCCAGGCGTCCTCAGTCGTCGTTGCTGGGGTCGACAGTTACCTGACATCCGGGACGATTGCGCACTATCTGGATCGGGAGCGCTTGCTGACGGTCGACAATCCGAATGGTTTCTTGCCGGGTGAGGCTGCAGCTGCTGTCGTGTGCACGAAGCCAAAGACGGGCGGGTTCCGAGTATCCGGCATCGGCCTCGCAAGGGAACGAGCTGAGATCTACAACCGGGACGACCGGGCGCTGCGGGGCGACGGTATGACAGAGGCTTATCGCGCCGCGCTCAATGAAGCAGGCATTGAGATGAGGCTCCTTGGCTACCGTATCGCCGACCTTGTCGGCGAACAATATTGGTTCAAGCAGAATGCCTTGGCGAGCTTGCGCCTCTTGCGTGGACGCCATGAATTTCAGGACATCTGGTCCCCAGCGGAGTCGCTCGGCAATGTCGGTGCCGCCGTCGTTCCGCTCATGCTCGGAATGGCTTTTGAAGCAGCTCGCAAGGGCTATGCTGCCGGCAACCCGGTACTGATCGAGGCGTCTAACGACGCGGGAGCATGCGGCGCTGCGGTTCTTCTCGCGAGGGCTTCGTAGATGTCAAACGTCTTTGCCAACGGCCTGGAGATATCTGGCAAAGCGGTAGACGCGAAGACGATCGCCGATTTCCCGGACGTCTGCTTCACACCTCCCGAGAACCCAGCCACGCCTCCCGGCGTGCCAGTACCCTATCCCAGTTTCGGCATGGCAAGCGATACCGACAAGGGTACCAGTACGGTAAAGATCGGTGGGAAAACCGTAAATATCAAAAACAAATCATACTTGTCGAAAACCAGTGGCACCGAAGCAGGGGCCGCAGCAAAGAAAGGCGTCGTTACGTCGAAGAACACGGGCAAGGAGTATTTCAATTCCTGGTCCAATGACGTGAAATTTGACGGCGAACCCGTCATTCGGATGACGGATCTTGCTACGAACAATCACGCATCGCCGATTGGCAACGCGCCCCCATGGCCGCATCTGGCTCAGCTGAACGTTCCGGGCATAGACTGTGAATCGGTGCTGGCTGATCTCAATCTCCACAAACATTCCGACAAAAAGAAAGCCTGCGATCACTCTAAAACCGGCAAAGAATCAGAGCATATGCTCGGCAATGCCCTGATGCAAAACCAACGGGGCTCCAGAGCCCAAAGTATTCCTGGCTTCAACGGCAGCAACGGCTATAGCGCCAGCACGGCGCCTTGCCTCTGCATGGACGGTCCCAGCTCAGACAACTCGACCGAACACGGCAAGAAAACGAGAGACCAGGAGGCATTCAAAGAATCTCTCGCAATCAAGGACGCCAAAGGCAAGCCTACCGGCCGCTACCGCCAGCCCACGGCAAAGGAAGCTATCGATGCAGAACTCAAGTCGGTACGCGAAAATCACAATCAAATCAAGAATACAAAGCCAAAGAAGAAACAAGATGAAATAATGGAGTGCCTTGAAGCCGTAATATACGACAATCTCGAAAGGTGTTCCGATCCAAAGCAAACGAAGGAAGAAATAAAAAAGACTAAGCTTCGAGTGCCGGGCGAAGGCGATTATCCGGCTCCGACGACAACGGCGCCAGTAACTTCTATGTAGCGGAGAATTCTGAAATGGCCAGAGAAAAGTACGTTACAAAAGATGGATTTTCAATAGAGGTAGCGGAAGCCTTTACGTATAACTCTGAAGGACTATCATGCTTGGTAATACAATCGAACGAGGATAGAGACATACATCTGAGTGAGATAAAAAATTGCGATGATTTCACTCAAGGCGGACCCGAATTGGTTTTCGAATTTCGTGGCTGGATATACTCTATGCTACAAACGGACAATCAACACGTATATGTGGCACATTCTGGAAAAACTTTGCGATATGGGCCTCACGCGAACCCGCAAGTGGCGCTTAGCGTAGACGCGGATATTACAAAACTATGCGCATCCGCACGCGGTGTTTGGATAGTCGGTCTACGTGGATACGTCGCGCACTTCAACGGGACGACGCTGTCGGAATACCCGATCCCGAATGGGGCGCATGTGTATCTCGTTTCGGAGGCGCCGGATGGCAGCGTGTTCGCATGCGGTGACGGCGGCGGTCTATACCGGCTCAACTCCGGTCAATGGAACAAAATTGACCTGTCAATAGGTGCTGACATATTTCGGATAATTGCACAAGCCGCCGATCGAGTCTGGATGGTTGGATCAAACGGTCTATGTGCCCTGCTCGATGGCGCAGAATTACGGGTTTTCTCGCCGCCCGACGACCGCAACTATCGAGCAATAGCGGAATATAAAGGGCGGATGTTCGTCGGCGCCGGGCATCTAGGATTGGACGTCATAGACGAACTAAATGTCGTTAGTTTTAAAGAAAATGTATATAGCTACTACCTGTACTCCGACGACGAATATCTTGTATCCACAGGATTCAACCAAATCTGTAGATTTGACGGAAACCAATGGCTTGGCACCGAGTTCAGATAGTTTAAGACACTCCAATAATTGATCGGATGTAAGATCTAACCTTCGCGATATCGAGGTCTGAGATTTTGACGACTGCAGAGGTTGTCAGCATCCTAACCACAAACAGTTCGCCCGCCTCAGGAAACTCACGGTAGCGCTCGTCCGCGATTCTCTTGCCCACCTCACCCGCGACGCGTAGCCCGTCGAGATGCGCCTCCAAGCGTTCAATCAGACGAACGAGACGCTCGGCATCCATGTCCGGGTTTTCATCGGGATTGAGCAGGTGCCAGTCGTAGATCGTCCAAAGAAAGGCAGCCATTTCCGCGTGCTGACGTACGATGTTTTCGAGGACCGGTGGTTTCGGCATCAATTCAGATTCACCGACCCGCCCCGGATGCGGTTGGCGGCGCTGGCGTGGCTTACCAGATGTGTGCCCCGAATTGTCAGGTGGCCGTCCTTTTCCATGATGATGACCGACCTTCCGCATCTGAGTTCTAACCGTTCGCTGGCGCTGATCTTTACCGTCTCGCCATCGCGAACTACGTCATTGTCGGCTTGCTTCTTCGTCGGATCGACGATGCGTCCGACGATCAACGGCTTGAGCGGATCGCCATTTTCGAACAGCAGCGCCACTTCCGAACCGATCATGTCTGACGACAGTTCAGTCAGGCTGCGCGCCGACAACGCAACTTCCTCAGGATTGCCCGGAAACACCACAAGCGGCGCGTCCTCGCCATAACCTAGAAAAAGACCTATCACGACGCCGTCGATACGGCCCAGCACCTCAGACATCGCCCACCTCAGTTCTCATTGATCTTGGATCCTTTCATCGTGATATCACTGGATGCCTTGACGTTGATCTTGCCGGAACCTTTGATGGTGATGTTTTTCCCTTCAATCGTGATTGTGCCATCCTTCTTCATGGCAATCGCGGCCGACCCGGTCTTGATAATGATGGAATCGCCGGCGTCGATAATCAAATCCTTGCTGACCTTGATCGCCCCGTCCTCGCCGATTTCCAAGAGGCTGCTCTTGGCTACCTTGACCGAATGCGCACCACCAATTTCCGTCGTGTCATCCTTGGCAATCTTGGCGGAGCGCCCAGCCCCGATATCCGTCCCCTGATCCTTCGCGATCTTGATTGTCTGGCCGGCGCCGATCTGGACGCTTTGCGCCGCCGCTATTTTCCAGCTGTCGCTTGCACCGATGTCATGGCTCTGCCCTGCCCCCACGGTCATGCTGCGCGACGCGCCGATCGTGTTCGTCTGCACCGCGCCGACGCTTCGCGTCTCCGCGGCCCCCACCGTATCGACACGCGCCGCGCCAACCGTGATCGTCTGCACGATGCCCACCGTCTGCGAATGGTTGGCGTCGATATTCTCCGTCGAGTTCGAAACGACGTGGATCGTCTCATTCGCCATCACCGTCAGCGATCGGTCCTTGCCCACCGTCTCGGTGTCGTTGCTGCCGATGTTCGTAGTCTGGTCGACGCCGACCTTGACCGTCTTGTTGTTGCCGATGTCCTCGTCGAGGTTGTGGCCGACGGAGTGCTTGGCGTCGTGGTCAATGCGATCGGACTGGTCGTGCTGGACCAGCTTCGTGCGATCGTGCTTGATCAGAAGGTTGTGATCCTTCTGCGCCTGGAAATTGACCAGCTCGGAACCGGCCTTGTCCTCGAACATCAACTCGTTGTAGCCGCCGCCGCCCTTGGACGAGTTCGATTTCCAGCCTGATTGCGTCGCATTGCCCGGCAGCCCATAGGGCGGCATCTGCGAGGCGTTGTAGACCCGGCCGGTGATGATCGGCAGGTCCGGGTCGCCGTCGAGAAAATCGACGATGACCTCCTGGCCGATGCGCGGGATCTGGATGAAGCCCCAGCCGCTGCCGGCCCAGGTCTGCGAGACTCGCACGAAACACGAGCTGTTTTCGTTCTTCTTGCCCAGGCGGTCCCAGTGGAACTGCACCTTCACCCTTGCATATTTG
>NZ_RZOI01000008.1:0-29850 GCF_004022645.1 Mesorhizobium sp. M4A.F.Ca.ET.020.02.1.1
TCGGATGGTCGAGGAGGGCGCGCCGCACGACTTCTTCACCAATCCGCAGCACGACAGAACGAAGCTTTTTCTGAGCCAGATCTTGTCGCATTGATGGTGCAGGCCGTTCTCACGGGATGGCCGTCACAGCTCGCCCGGTCTGCATTGAGCTTAACACCGAGATGCCTACCTGAAAGCTTTGCGGTCGTGAATGCGACTGCCGGTCGATTCGCTGGAGCCGGGTACGAACATGACTTCGGTAGCGCGGGCGCACGGGTTCGCTCGTACGGCGCAGGGCGCTGCACTCTGGCGCCGGCGCAAACTTTGACTCCGGTTTGGCAAGTCTCCCGCCTTAGCCGCGGAGGCTGGGACGGGCCGTAGTGATCGAGCTGGCTCGCTTCGAATTATGAACGATGTCGGTCGCTTTTGCAGAGAGGCGCTCACGCTGGCGATGGAGTGGGTGAGGTTGATTGGCCGACAACCGAGTTGGTCCATCCGCCTAAAGTATCCGCTGTTCTCAGGCCACGGCCTTGAGCGGCATAGTCTGTAGGCCCCAGGAAGCAGATCGTCGATCTGGCTTGTGGATGGCCGCCGACGGTCTGGGCGATCACGTCAGCGAGATAGCCGAGTGGCTCGACGCCGCTGAGTTTGCAGGTCTTCGATCAGCGACGTAGTGCATCGGAACCCAGTCGAAGGACAGCATCTTCTTGCCGTCGGAGGGTCTGGGGAAATGCACGCCATCGTCGATCATCGAGATCAGGACTTGGCGCGCAGTGCCGAGTTCGCGGAAGCGCGCGAATATCAGGGAAATGGTCTCCTGCAGTAGCATGTGCGGATCGAATCCGAGACCGTAATCGCGGTGCCAGACATAGCCGAAGGGCACGGAGATGCGCAGTTCTCCGCGCTGTGCCTTGGCGCGACCGCCTCGTACATGCGGGCACGCAGCACGCCGAGCTCGAACTCGCTGATGCTGCCCTTCATACCGAGCAGCAGGCGGTCGTTCGGTAATCCCGGATCGTAGACTCCCTCCAGATCGTGGATCGGCTTCGTCGCACAACTCGAGCAGCCGATGCCAGTCAGGCCCGTGGCGCGACCGGCGGGACGCCTCCAGGCAAAGCACGGCGCCCAGATGGCCGGTGCATAGGATCATCGAACAGGCGCTCGAATCCGGGACGCTCCACAGCTCCGCTTGCGGAGTCCCAGATCCTCGTCGATCACCTCTACTTTGCGGAACCCCCAGCGCCGCGCGAGTCGACAACCTCAAACTGCCGACGCTGGCTCTCAAGGTTGAGCTGGACCTGCGCCTGAGTGGATTGACGCACATAGACGACGGCCTTGCGCGTGAGCACGGCAGTCGGAATCAGATTGCCACTCGTCATCGCAGCTTTCCTCGTACGTTGCCACGCCGGCCGCAGCCAGCAGTACGTTGGCGAGCAGGGCGATCGCTATGGTCCGCTGCGCTGAACCAGCCCCATCAGCTTCTGCGAATCGAGCGGCAAGCTGAGTTGGCGAACGACCACGAGCGTGTCGGGGGTGGCTTGGTCCTCATGTTGCGCCACCGCGATGGTGAAACCATCCGGAGAGCCTCATCGGAAACGGCGTTCGATCAAGAGCTTGTGAAGCTCAAGCAGCGCGGCAAGTGATACGCGCGTGGAGCCCCTGTCAAGCGAAGTGAGGATTTGATGAGGATTTGTCCTCTCCTGTTACTCAATTCGGCTGACAGCCCCAGGTCTATCGCCGCGCAAGCCACGGATCGACCCTCCAGGCCGGAGCAGCAATGACATGCCCGGGCGCGACGATGAAATGAATGATCCGGGCCGTTGGCGCGCTCTTTGCTGTTCTCGTAGCGAAGCCGACGTCCGAAATACGGTGCCAACGGTGATGTACCTCGAACTCCTGCCCAACTTGGGCAGAATGACCCCGAGATCGCGATGCCACGCAGGGCTCGCTCGGCTGCATTATTGGATCGGCAGATTCGCCCATCATCGGAGAACCGGGTGAAGGATGACCAGCGGCGTAGTTGAAGTCCTTCGGTTGGCCTGGCGACGGTCCGTTGATCGCGCGCTCGATTATCGAACAGGGCATCCATGCGCTTCACGGCTTCAACCGCTGGCGGACAGCCCAATACAGAAACCGAAGAAACGTTCGGATGTGAGAGGTCGCTGCCGTGCGGGCGCCGGAGGTCGCCTATACGGACAGCAGATGCTGACAGCAGCGAGGACGTGCTCAGTCGTCGACGTCGGGGCCGGCATGGTGATCGCGGAACCTCCAGAAAGCGGCGGCCGCCCACAAGAGCGCCTTCGCGGGTCCTCGGCTCCAGGCCCCGCACCTTGCGCAAATAATCCGAAAAGGACGCCAGAAGCGGAGGATCCGCGTCAGCATCTACAATGGGGACGAAAGCAATGGACCACTCCGGAGCTACTCGCAGTACGTGTCCCGCCGACACTGCTCGAATGCCTGGAGAACCTTCGTAAACGTGCACAAAAAGCTACCGATGACATCTTGATGAAGCGGTATCAGACTACAGCGTCGCGGCAAACGGGCTAAACCGCGCAATCCGGCTCAGGTAAAATCTTGGCGGAAGCTCGCTTAGCCTTACGCATCGAAGATGAGGTATCAAAAAGGCGGGAGGTCGGTTGCGGAATATCCCTATTGAGGCACATTCGCCGTGTGTTTCTCGATTGATTCGCGACAGCCGCTGTCAGTTCAGCCAGCGGCGTTCGTGAAATTTCTAAGCTGCGAGCATTTTGCTCAGCTACTTAATGAACAGCGTGCGAGGCGTTGAGGTCAAAGGCTCGTGACCATGTTCGGTGACCACGAATGAGTGCGTGATTGCAACACTCACGTCATCCAGCCAGAGTCCGGGCATCATGTGAAAACACATTCCTGGTTGAAGTACTGTCTCGTCGCCTTTTCGCAGGCTCGCGGTGCGCTCCGCCGCGGCTGGAGGATAGCCAATTCCGGTCGGATACCCCAGCCGCCCGTCCTTCTTGAGGCCGTGGCGCGCGAGCGCTTGCGTGAATACGCTGTGGACGTCTGAGCAGGTGCAACCGGGACGCACGATATCAAGGGCCTCATTCATAGCCTCCACGGCGACATCTGCGAGCTTCTGGTAAGCAGGGGCGGGCTTTCCGAGTACGATCGTGCGAGCCAGATGAACCTGATAGCGGCGTCGGTTCCCGTGAACTTCCATATATATTGTTGTTGAAGCCGCCAGCGGCTTGTCGGACCAAGTAGGGTGCGGCGCAAGCGCGAGTGCGCCAGCTCCAAAATGTAGAACCGACGCATCATAACTGCCCCCAAACTCAGGCGTGCCTGATATCTGCTGGTGGTATATGGCGGCGGCTAGGTCGCATTCACGCATACCAGGGGCCGCAGTGTCGACCGCCCGCTTTATCATGGCATCAGCGATCTGACCGGCTTGACGCATAAGAGCAACTTCAGCCGGACTCTTAACAATGCGTATCCAATTTATAAGCAAGTCGACGTCCTCAAAAGTGGCTTGCGGGAGAGACCTAACAAGGTCGGCATGCGCGCGTGCAGAATAGTAATAGCCTCCCAATTCTACGCCGATGGTCGCACTCTCACCACCGAGTTCCTTGATGACGTTCGCCATGTACTCGTATACTGACAAGGTCGTTGAATTAACGTACTCATCTGGATAGGCTCTAATGTTGTCGTCGGCCAGATAGGTCGTCATATACGCAGAGACGCGATCCATTTTCCGGGTGATGAAGACAGGTTCTGGGTGCTTGATCGCGAGGATCACCAGCTGAGGAGTATAGAAGGAATAAGCGTCGTAGCCTGTCAAATAGTTCTGGTTAGGCGGCTCAGACACGACTAGGAGATCAATACCGCGCTTGACCATCTCTGCTTTGACAGCCGCTACTCGCGCGTCATACTCCGCACGCGCAAAAAGCAATACCTTTTCCATACTTACCCATCCTCGGCTGTGGAGTTCTTAACGCGACTTCTATGTCAGCTGACCTGACTGGCAAGGTGCCTGTTGCAAGTGATCACCCACTGGTGAATCCTTGCACCGCCGCCACGGGTTGAGATTATCGCGCTGTTTCATCCTATTTTCCTCAAATGGAGCCGACGTATGGCTTTATTGCGGCCCCAAACGGCGATTGGCGGGGAAAAAATGCGCGCTCCACCGACAGAGGCGCGCCTCACTTCCCCGTTGCGGGCGGTATCGTGAGGTAACCTGACAATCTGAGATGCCGCGACAGGGTAGTCAGCTGCTTTTGGGTGAACCGCCGCATGGATCCTATTCAGCAGCCTGATGGGATCCAGTTGGGCAGACTTTGTAACAAGCTTCGCTGCCAATGCCGCTGGCAGTGTTTAGCCGGAAGGCTATATTGTTTGCCCCCCATCGGCGCCGTCTCGCTCCTTTTGCGCCAGCTTGAAAGAGGGCTGAAAAAAGTTCACGAACAGCCGCACCGTCGAATAGAGTTGCGCAAGGGCAGCCGCAGCGGGTTCAAGCCACTCCAGCCCACGATGCCCGACAATGCGCCAGACCACGGCGCCGTTCTGCTGTTCGACGAACGCCTGATCGCTCTTGTAGTAAGATCGGGAGCGGGGGAACTCGATACTGGCATCCAGATATCCAGATACTGATCGCGTATCGCCTCGTTCAGGAACATGCTGTCATTGTCCGTTTCGAAGCCGAGAAGTTGGAGCGGCAGAAGCCGCCGTAATTCAGTCAGCTTTTCGCTCAGCAGCTTCGGCCCACGAACCAGCACGCCGGTCTCGATGAAGCCAGGCGGAGAATCCTGCCAGTCGCAGATAGCCAATCAGAGCGCTCCGCCGGAGCGCGGTGGACGCTGTGCTGCGGCGGCGCCTCAGCCCACCAGCGATGTCTCGAACCTCGCGAAGAGCGCAACCGATCGTGGCCGCGCTCATCGGCAATAACTGGGTGCGGATCTCTGCTGTTAGATGAAGATGCCGCGACGCTCCGTCGCCTCCACCAGAATCGGAAACAGCATCTTCAGACGCTTGCAATTTCCGCGAGTTGTCTTGCCTATACGTCTCACGAGCGTCTCATATTCGTCCAGCGGCGCAACAGAGCGGAAGGCGCAACAATCATCAGGTTCGCATTTCCTGCTGACACCTTTGAGGGACCCCTCGGGCGGTACTGGACGACGCCTCTGATCTGGCGGCCTTCGAAACTGACTGGCGTCGACTGCGCTCAGGTCCCGGACTGTGTGTTCTGCAGCCTTCAAGCACGAACGAGGTCGCGGCATGTGTCAGCTTGCGGGCGCGGCGTGTGGGAATTTGTCTCTGGCGACGCGATACAGTTGTGTCGCGGCATCTTTCCGTCGGCCACCTTTCAGCGCTCCCGATACGTTTTGCTGGAACGTCGCCGTCCAACCGTGAACTCATTGCCGCGCCAATAAAAAGCCTATTGGATAGGGAAAATTTGCGATCGTATGGCTCAGGACGCGGTCATGGCCCACAGCGAAAGAGAGCGCATTCAGCTCATGATTTTGCGCGAGCAGCTTTCTAAGGGGAACTCGCAGCTGGTGCTTCCGTGAAGCACGATCTTGCGGTCCCAATCGACGGGCAGACGCTTGTCGGGAAGGGCTGCCGCAGAAAGCTCTTCCTCTTGCCAAGTGGCTTCGCTGCTGCTGGTCTTGTGTAGCATCCGTGACGCCTCCGCGATTCGGCGTCACGAACAGAATCACGGAAGATTCATGCGGGGCAATGGGCGCGCGGCATTCGCGCGCGGGTTGGAAGGGTAGGCCGCCAATGATGTGGGTAATCGGAAGCCGGCGAAGGCCGCCTTGCGGGGAGGATGGCACGGTAGCGAGGCTGCGCTCTTAAGGTCGTCCTTACGAGCGCAGTTGGCAGCACAGCATGAGTCATGTGACGGTATTGACCGGGCCGGAGCGGCGGCGTGGTTGGAGTGAAGAGGATCAGTGCCGGATACGGCCGCGGCATTCGCGCCCGGGGCCACTGTGGCGGCGGTGGCGCGTCAGTACGATGTCGCGATCAGACCGATCTATAAGGGGCGCCGCACGGTCAGAGCCCGTCAGACGTGCTTTGGCGAAGTTGTCGTGGTTCCCGGTGAGGTGCTGGCGGCGTCCCCAGCGGTGATCGACCTGGAGGTCGCTGGCAAGGTTCGCCGCAGGTTTGGGGTGACCACCACAAACAGGCAAATTGCGCCTCTCGCCAGTTCGGGTTTTTCCTTCACTGACATTTAGCTTCACGGTGCAACTGCACAGGCTGCCCCTAGCGTGAATGTTCGCCGTCCATGGCCGGGAATTTTCCCGGCGAGGAGGCTTTTGATGATCCAACTTATTGCGTCCGACTGCGACGACGACTTTGCCGACGACCTACATGCAATGCACCGCCTGCGGTTACGCCTCTTCAAGGAACGGCTCGAGTGAGCCAATAGCGGTACGGGTCGATTCCTTCGGCGCGCTTCGGTGGCTATATCCGACTTCTGCCTTCGACTGGTTCGACCATGTACGCCGACTGGACGTTCGCGGTCTCCCGCGCGCCCGTGTCCGCCGCGGTCTCTCGTGGCCGCGCGCTCATGAATGCGGGCACATAGATCTAATTTTGAGAACTCAGTCCGCGCCGCAGGGCGCCGAAGTGCTGCTGCCCGACGAGTCGAGGCCATCTGACCGCAGGTAAGACAGCCAAGCTGTTCTGTCTGCATGCGTCTGACGTAGGAGTGATGCCTGTCCAAAACCTTACAGCGGCATGAAACATGTCAGATTCAAAACAACCGGCCCTCTGGCCTGTGAGGTTTTTCGAAGCCCAATCAGGCACTTACTGCGTACTTAGCGTGCTGGCACGGCCGTTGCTGATTGAGATGCGGCAAGACTCGTCGGGCTGACCGCATGAGAACACGCAAGACGAATGATCGTCTGCTGATCCGTGTGTTCCGCTGCTGAGAGAACGAGCAGCTCGCGCATACACGCCAGGAAAGGTGTGGGAATTTGGAGAACAACATGGTGTTGCGTATTGAGTCCGCGGCTCCCCCAATCAAGGTGGACGCCTGGCTGCGTGGCGAGCCCCTTACAAACTTTCAGTCCGGCAAGGTGTATCTTGTTGAATTTTGGGCCACCGGGTGCGGCCCCTGTGTGGCGGCAATCCCGCATCTGATGGAACTGCTGGAGAAATATCAAGACAGCGGATTTGAGGTCGTCGGGGTCGCAGCTAGCGAAGAGGGCCCAACCGCGCAGGAGGCGCGGACCAGGTTGGATGCTTGGCTGACCGAAATGTTCCAGAATCCGACTTATCGAATCGCGTTCGATTACACAGGCAAAATGAACAGACTATGGATGCAGGCGAGTTCGAGACGACTTCGACGGCGAACTCAATCGCGTGGTCATGGTCGTGCATCATGCCGGCCGCTGCTGCATCGGCTACGGAGTCTGCGGCCGCGTCTGGGGAGGACTGCTGTATCACAAGCTCGAAACCTGGCAATCGGAGCTTCCGACCAGTTTTCCTCGGTCCCCTCGACAGATATGCGAACGGCGGCCAAGGAGGTATTTGCGGTCGAGTTCGACCGATTTCTCGAACAGGCTCATGGTGTTGCTCAACCCAAGAAGTTGTTGGACCTGGTATGTGCTTTTGCCCTGAATTGTGCCTGTCCGTGGATTGCATATGGGTAGCGCTGAGAAACCACCCGGCCTTTCGGTAAGAGAAAAGGAATGTATCTCATGGGTAGCGCGAGGAAAATCGTCATGGGAGATAGGGCAGATTATGAATATATCCGAAAACACTGTCAATTTTCATATAAAAAATGCAATGCGCAAATTTAACGTGTCTAGTAGAACGGTCGCTGCTATAATAGCGATCAATATCGGAATAATATAATTGTAGACTCTGTTATACGACCAGAAAATAACTGTGAATTATTTATGGCGCTTAGGGGCCCTTCGAGTGGCATCCTCAGTGCGGTGGCTGAACTATTCGGACTAGGTCGGAAGTGATTTCGGGGAGGGGTACACGTTAAGGCGACAGACGTCTCACTGCTTTAAAGAAAGTGGCTCCAACTTGCTACAAGCGGGGGCCGCGGCGCTTACGCGTCTCCCATCTGACAGCCTGCAAATTGCCAACCACGTAATTGGTGGAACATGAGCGCAACAGTTCTGAAATTCGGGGGGTCCTCTTTTCTTCATCCTGAAGACTACGGTCGAGTTGCTGGGCACGTAGCCGACCGACTGGCGGCTGGCGAAAACAAAATCGTTGCAGTGGTTAGCGCGATGTCGGGAACAACTGGCGACCTGAAAGCAGTCGTGCTCGACGTCAACAAGCAAGCATCACCATCGAACCTTGATGCGGCACTTGCAACCGGAGAGATGCTAAGTGCCTGCCTTTTGGAGGCCGCCATCAGCCGGCTGAGTGTACCGGTCATATCTTTGAACGGCTATTCCATTGGAATACGTACAAATTCGGACTTCGGTCGCGCGTCAATAAGAAGCGTAGACTCTACGCCAATCACGGCAGCATTGCAGAAGCATGACGTTGTCGTTGCCGCGGGCGCCCAGGCAATTGATCACTCCGGCAGGTTAACGTTTCTCGGCAGAAACAGCTCTGACTTAACAGCTATCGCAATTGCATCCATGCTGGGAGAGCCCGCTTGTGAAATCTACTCGGATGTTCCGGGCGTCTATACGGCAGACCCTTATCTTGTCCCAGGAGCACAACTGATTCCGAAGATTGGCTATCGGGCGATCCTGCAGATGTCGCGACATGGTGCAAAGGTTCTGCACCACAGGGCAGTGTATTGCGCCGAAAAGCACAAGGTCACCATTGTTTGCAAATCGCTGACCAGCGACGGAGCCATCACCGGTACGATCGTAACTGGCCATGGGGACGCCCGTTCTGTGACCGTAGCTCGTGACATCCCAGTGTTTTCGTGTGCCAACTTTGAAGAAAGCGACAACCTTTGTGCGCTTCTTGCCCGACACGACATCAACGCAATCCGCGTGGAGGATAGCCGTGGGATAGTCATATGCATACTAAGCGATATCGATTTTGCCGTGCGACTTGTCGCACTGAAGGACCCTCGCTCCATTTTCATTGGATCTAAAAACGTCGTGACGGAACTCGATTGTTCGGTGTTGCGCGTCCACTTGGTCGACGATTATGGCCGCGCCATTTCTCTGGCACGCCAAATTCACGAACAAATGTATCCCGTGCTCACAAAATAGTTCGGCTTCTGTCGCACTACATTAGGCCAATCCGCTAAGCGTTTTTGCTGGCTGATTGAAGATCAGAGGGTTCTTTCGATTTCTGGAATGCCTCGCTCGGCCCTCTTCTCTTCCAGATGATCAGGCTTACATCGTAGCCAGCTACCACGAGCGCAAAGCACGATCATTGACCGAGCAACCGGGGTTTCTTGACACCTCAGAAATTGTTTCACGGGCTGCGTACTACGCCCGCCCGGCAAACCAAACCGTCGAAACAGATCCGTCAAATAACTTTACAGAATCTTTGCGACCACAGACCGCTAACAATGGTACTTCTAACACAGCCTCTGAGGTCAGGTAGGATAAAAGCTGATTTTCGCTCAGGCCGCCGTACAACACGTAAACGAGGATCAATGCCAATGGGAAGAAGAGCACTCATCATGATTGAAGGCCATAGACGTAACGGTCTACTATTCGTTCAAGCAGCCAAGCGTCTTGGTCTCCATCCAATTACCCTGTCGGTTGATCCAACTCAATACGACTATCTTGCGGCGGATGGCATTGAGACAATCCATGTCGACACGGGCAATGTCGACGCGCTAATCTGCGAATGCACCCGGCTACGTGCGACCTATGACATTGCCGGCATTACTGGCTTTGCGGACTTTGACGAATCGGTCAATGCGACAGTTGGCAAGTTATGCCGGCATTTCAATTTGCCTGGACCGAACCCTGGATCCATCGAACATTGCTGCGACAAGTTCGCTCAACGAAAGATCATCGCGGATGCCGGCGTTCCAATACCTGCTTTTCGCGTGGCAGCGACTACGAGGGGCGTACAAGACGCTGCCGCGGAGATCGGTCTGCCGGTGGTTCTTAAGCCAACCGCAGGCAACGGCAGTAGCGGCGTCCGATTGTGCCGCAACGTTGATGAGTTAGCTGAACACACGACCGATTTGTTGCGCGGCAAGCACATCGGGTCGTCTTCGCCGGAAATACTGGTCGAAGAGTTCGCGCAAGGTCCCCACTATAGTGTCGAGGTAATGGGAAACGATGTGATTGCAATTGGCGCTGCTGAGTTCGGCCCCCCACCGCATTTCGTCTGTCGTGAGTACACCTATCCGGCTCCGCTGACTCATGAGGAGAATCAGCGTATCGTTGATCTTTCACTGAGCTGTTTGCGAGCTCTCGACCTCGGTTGGGGGGCAATGAACATTGATCTCCGGTGGACCAAACGGGGCCCAGTCGTCATTGAAGTTAATCCGCGTCTTGCGGGCAGTCCTATTCCTCAACTGGTTCAGCTGGCCTACGGTGTCGATCTAATCACCGAGCACATCAAGCTTGTCATCGCCGGTGAATGGAATCTACGCAGAAGGCATTCGCACAACGCGGCCGCGCGGATTCTTGTTTCTGATCGCGACGGCACCCTCGATTGGATAGGCGGTGGCAGTCAAGCGGCTGCCGTACCAGGTGTCGTCGAGGTGAAATTGTATGTTCAACCCAAGACGCCGATCGTCAGGAAAGGCGATTACCGAGATAAGATCGGACATGTCATCGCTGCTTCGCCCAGCCGTGCTCGGACCCAGGCGGCACTTCAGCGTGCCGTCGACTTAATTCGGTGGTCGATCACATCATTTCCGACCATTGGCAAACAGGAACTCAGCGGCCCCTCACCCCGCTGCTGCACCAGCGCAGGTGAACCCCAGTGATAGGTGACGCTAGATTAGCAGCGCCTCTCGCTCCGAGCGGCCCCTCAGCGGTGCAGCTTCTCGACCTCCAGCTGAGGCCACCTGAGCACGTCCCGCAACGGATTGCCTCATACGCCCGGTCCGCTATGACAGGTCAGATCTCAGCGACCATTGCGAAAGTTCTATAGGAACGACGGACGTGGAAAAGCAGATGACCCAGGGCGATTGGCAATCTTTCCGAATCTGCCTTTCGCCTTCTCATGCTCGAGCGCATTCACCAGTTTGCAAAGAGCGGACGCGTCTGAGGTGATGCTCGATTGCCTGCACACCATGACGGTGGCGACCTGAGTCTATCCTGTTCCGGGTGCCATCGCTGCCAGTGTCGACAAGGCGAAGAACGTCTTTCGAACTTCCGCCGTGTTGCCAAAAGCATCGTAGCGCTCGCCTCGTCAACCGCATCAAGGCAATCCTCGCTCGCTTCGGGATTCGCACCTTCAAACCGAATCTGCGCAAAGCTGCCGAGAAACCGGAGGCTCTGCATACGGCTGTATGCCCCTGCCAGAACGAAGCCGAGCCGAGTTGCGTCGCGACTCGGACGGCTTCACCTGTTGCGTGAACGGACATGCCCGTAAACGAGATTCTCCGATGATCGCGGCTTTGGAGTGCAAGCTGCGGGTGCATTCTTGGCGACCTGTCATGACCGGCGAGATCCCGGAGGGAGTAGCCCTGCGTCCGGCATAAAGCCTGGAGGAACCTTCAACAGGACGAGTATTGACGTTTGGCAGTTGCAACAGCGTCCGCCGATAACGATCCCAGGTGGTGGTGATCCCGGTGGCTCACATGGCTGACGACGCCGCGCTGTAGAATGGGCCCACCGCCCGGAGCTTCGCCGCCGATGCGTATGGCTGCATCCTGGTTTTTGAGCCGCGAAGATCAACGCATAAACGCATACAAGCTTACGGCGCGTCTACGGCGCCTGATAGCGAGCTCCCCTCGGCTTGTAAGTTGTAGACCTCTACGAACAGGCACCTGCCGGCTCATGTAACGCTGCCGCCTGCTCGTGACCGTCAAGGGCAAGTCGCTTCGCGATGCCAAAGGCCCACCCTTGACCGTCACTGCGTGCGGCGCCCCAACGAACCCCCAAAGCAGGAACAAATGGGCGCTACGGCTGAACAAGGAGACGGAACGACTGAAAGATCACGTTGACAAAGATCACCCCATACAAGCGAGCAGGCTTGTTAGCCCGCTCGATCAGGTTAGATCGAGACACGCCCAGAACCCTGGCGACGATACTCATTGCACACCGTCCACTGGATCGCTCCACGACCAGCAACGGCGACGGCCGTTTTTTTGGGCGGGCGAGCTCAAGGCTTCCCTAAGGATCTCGGCTTCCGTGGTCGGCATGCGTTCGACTTCGCGCACACGCTTCTCCCAGGCGGAACTGGCGGATGATAGCGCTTGATCGCACGAGCGCCGATCCGCGTCTTCTCCTGAAGCT
The DNA here is from genome assembly GCF_004022645.1 of Mesorhizobium sp. M4A.F.Ca.ET.020.02.1.1. Lineage (NCBI taxonomy): Bacteria > Pseudomonadati > Pseudomonadota > Alphaproteobacteria > Hyphomicrobiales > Phyllobacteriaceae > Mesorhizobium > Mesorhizobium sp. M4A.F.Ca.ET.020.02.1.1. The sequence continues at coordinate 12,318 of NZ_RZOI01000008.1, forward strand.
TGAATGACGGCTGGAACAGATGCCGTAAAGCCGCACCACAGCATAAAGCTGACCAAGGGCGGCTGTCGCCTCCGCGCCGACAACCCGACCATACCCACCAGACGATGCACGATGGCGCCATTCTTAGTTATTCTTTCGATAGGCGCGAGAGCGCCTCACTGCCAATCCCTCACTTCGGCACGAACTCGTTCATAAAGGCGCTGTCGTTGTCGAACCAACCAGGGGAAGGGAAAGCACGAGCGGGCCTGCTTGATCGCCACCATCACATGCCGCTGTCCCGCGTGCGGACCGGAATCGGTCAACACCGTCGTGCACAAAGCTGCCGGACGAAAGATGTGCCGGAATTGCCCACGAAATCGACCTCGACATAACCGGGCGGCGGATCATTCCAGTCCCCGAAGGGGCGCACCGGCACTGATCGGCGAACCACCGACTCATTTCTGCTCCGCGGCGCTGGCCGCGAGCCACAACACGTACCTCGCCCAAAAGCAACCCATCGTCGCCGGCTCATTGTCAGCAGCTTGCCGCCGAGCGCGGCATCGAGCTCTAGCCCGCCAAGGCTTGGACTGTCGACACTCAGTGGAATGAATAGACACGCGTTCCCGCATCGCTTATCGGTATACCTTACAGTGAGCACTACTCTGGCAAGCCGCGGCCAAACGAAACGGCCTTGGCACCCGAAGCGATCCGTAGGCACTGTCGCAATTTTAGTGAAGGTGCACTCCATTGGGATTTCGACATCGGCGGAACACTTCATTCGTTCCTGCCCAATGGTGGTAGAGATTGCGGCAACTTCAATCAGGATTATCTGCCATTTGACGAATACTTCGCAGCGGCGGTTCGGGTGGTAAAACGCCAACTCGAAACATCGACATTTAGTGGTATTTTTGGAGGAGATCACGGTGTAACCATTCCGGTGGTTCACGCGTTAGAGGTGGTAGGCAGGCCAGTGCACTTGGTTCAAATTGATGCCCATGTCGACTGGCGAGATGAGTGCGTGGATCGAAGCGTGGATATTCTAGCCCAATGCGCCGCGCAACGGAACTCCCTTGGATCAGCGGCATAACCCAAATCGGTATTCGAGGAACTGGTAGTGCGCGTGCGGAAGAGGTGAAGGTGGCTCAGGAATGGGGTGCGCGGATCATAACCGCGAGGGAAGTTCACGAAGAAGGACTTTCGCCAATTCATCGACATCTTGAAGGGAAAGGGCCATTCTATCTGACCATCGATGCAGACGGATTGACCCATCTATCATGCCTGCAGTCCTAGGTCCAACGCCTGGTGGTCTTCGCGTTGAACAGGTGCTACCCATCATCAGGTCACTCGCCAAAGAAGGCCTTGTTGGGATGGACTTAGTTGAAGTTGCTCCCAGCATCGATTTGTCAAACGCAATTACCAGTATTACCGCAGGGCGCTTGATGGTGAACGCTATGGTGGCGGGGCTTCAATCCCAAAACAGATAGGCGGCAGACAGGCGAATTCTTGCCAGGAAAAATCGACGTCTTCAACCGGAGCACCATGTTTTCGGTCGATTGCCCGAGTGCGGCACGCATGAGCGCTACGGCATGTCTGACCGGCGTGCTCGACCGCTCGACGAATTACCGCCACTGAACTGGGCGCCCTGCTGACTAGCAAGAAAGCGAATTTGCTCGTGCGATCCATGGCCACATGGAGGCACCGCACTCGGCGTCCATATCGAAGTAGCCGATCGGGTAGGTCTCGAACTTCTTCTTGGCCTACTTGTCGCCTTCAACATCGGGCAGCCGGTCAATGACGCGACGCTGCAGGCAGCGATGCAATGATGGCCACGACAATTGCGGTTGCCGAACGGCGTGGTCGACACGTAGCTCACGTTCGTCATGTCGCCCATGCCGAATCCCTGTAACATTTTAGGAGCACGGCCTTAGGCCATGCAACTGCGCTGTCAATCGACGCTCCCGCAAAACTAGTCTGATCGCATCAAGCCATCGGCTCGGAGTCACAGGTGTGAAAGGCACCGCAATGGTGTCGTTCGACGATAAAGCATTTAACGCATCGAAAGAGGTTCGATGCGCAAAGCCACAGGCTGCCGCCGCCGTCTGGTCACCGTGCGGCCGTGACCGAAGCGCGGCGTGCCCTGCTGGTGCGCCTCCCCGCTGGCAGGGCGATGCTCTCAACATGCTGGATGAGAAAGGCTGCAGCGCATCCATGATCAAAGGCTTGAGAAGGAGAATGACCGTATTTCCAAATGGCACATCAAGCTTCCCCACCGTCGCTAACGGTACTGCTGCTGCGCATCTGGTCTCCCGCAGGACGCCGTCGAATCAAGCAGTCGATCCGAGCCACCTGCATAGCGCCGCCGACGTGTGTCGGAAACCATAATGAGAAAGAGTTCAGTGGCAATTGCAGTTGGCGGCGCTGAGGTGCAAGCTTACTGACCTGAGCAGTTGGTTGGGAGAGTACACTCTCACCTGTTGGTTTTCCGCGCACGGATTTTGACGACCGCCTCCATAAGGTGCCGTGTGCTAAAGCGAGACGATCTCTTACTTTTGAGGCGGTACTGACCTTCGCTCCGCGGGCACTATTGTATAATAAACAGGATGATCGCGCCGGGGCGCCTTACGAACAATGCATGACTGCAAACCGCCATCCACCGCGATTAACCGATGGCTGAGGCCTTATCCATCGGTTGAAAAACGTTATGGCCACCTGCTCCTTGAGGAAAGGGCCGACAGGGACCAAAATCTCGCTGCCGAGCTCGTTCCGTATTTTTGAGTCAGCTCATCGTGACGCTCGCGAACATTTTGCCGCGCAAATCGGGATAGATCTTCATCCGGATGCCGATGAAAACGACGACGATGGTGTGGCGCTGCTACTGTGTCCCGGCTGTCTACCGCCGGCCGCTCGACGAGGTCTGGCGAGGTCATGGCGGGACTTGTCGCTGAGCATTACAAGTTTGTTGGCGAGCACAAATGGTCGAGCCCGATCTTTCTCTTTCGATACCATGCCGACGTTGAAAAGTACCTGTTCGATCTTGCTCGTGACTCGGCTCGCGTTCGGGCAGTCTTTGGGCGTTTCGGCTCCGATTTCCTCGGTGTCTCACTCAGCGGCGACGGCGCCGTTGCTCGATTGATCGTGGGGGAGGCAAAATGGCGGGAAACGCTCAACGCAAGCACCGTAGACAACCTGATGCTCGGTGAATGGAAGAGAAACCGAAAAACGGGAGAGAGAGTAAGGAAGGGAGGCGTATGGTTCGAAATCAATCGCGATCTCGACGTTCCCCATGGGGTGCGCCAACTTCAACGATTACTCTTTGAGTGCGATCGGGACGGTCATGCGGCCGCGATCGTCTCCCTCGATAGGGCGCTCGCGTTGCGCAATCCGGTAGCTATACCGCGAACGAACCTCATTCTGATCGCCGGCGACGGCGCGGCGACGAGAGAGCCGCAAACGGCTTTGATCGGATGGGAGGAAATACCCGCAGAGTATACGTCAGCCAATTACCTGCAAGTGGTCGAGCTGATCCTCGATGAGGGCGTTGCATTGGTCGATGAGATCTATGACCTCCTGTGGGCGGAGGATTGATCAGTGGCCGAAAGAGATGATGAACGCCTCGGGATCGCAAATCAGGTCCGCCTAGAGATTGGAATCGAAAACACGCTCTCCGCAAGGCAGGCCCGCTCCTTCGTGCGCTGCCTTCAGACGGCTTGGCAGGTTCCTGTAATCCAGTGGCGTAATCAGGAATCAGCCCAAGAACTTGCCGATGCGCGGCGTCTGCTGCACGTCGCCGAGATCTACAGACAGATTGAGGGCAGCGCTTCGCCAGGGGCAATAGAATGCTATCGGCGAGCCGGCGAGATCCTCGAATGGTTGGCGCGGGCAAACGATGGAACCCGAACTGTATCGCCGATCGAGCTGTTTGCCGCCGCCGCGTTTCAGCTCGGCGGTCTGCCTGCGATGGCCAACGGCCTCCTCGCGCAAATCGACATGGAGGACGACGGAACACGGCTCTATGGCAGCTTCGTAAGCGCCGACTTCGATGACGTTCTCGCGGCGGCTACCTCATTCTGGCAGCGAAACGCTGATCTGACAGACCGCGAAGCGCCTCGACGACTTCTTGAGGATGATGGCCAGGGGCGCATCGCATGGTACTTTACGGTCGAACTCGTCCGCAGCCTCGGCCTCATTGCCTATGCTTTGCGGCGAGGGCAGATCGATCGCCTCGCTCGCGCGATACAAAAGATCGACGCGCTGGAGAAAATGTCCACCCGGACTTTCAGCGAGGACACATCGTTGCTGATAACCCTTATGCGCGCCGTCGCCCACAGCTATGCCGAGGCATCGATATACCTACCGGTGAACGCGCTTGCCGCGCTTAACCCGGCCTGGGCACCGCGACTGGCGCGTTTTGCGCGCGGCCAATGCGCCGCCGCGGCATTTTGTGGTCGTCTCAGCGCGACGGACTGACTCGACTATTGAATGATTCTTCCTTCGCTCTGTGTACACCAACCGGCTCCGGCAAGACGCTTGTCGCGAACCTTGCTCTCGTAAAAGAATTGCTGCTCCCAGCGGGGCTCTCCTCCTCGCCTCTGGCACTTTATGTGGTGTGCCATCAAGAGCCTTGGCAGGGGAGGTCGAGGCGAAGCTGAAGAGCGAGCTTGGTGCCGACATGATCGTCACGGGTCTTTATGGCGGTACTGACTGGGGAATCACCGACTATCGGCTCGAGGCCGAAACACCGACCGTCCTCGTTGCGACCGTCGAAAAGGCGGAAGCCTTGATGCGATTTGTCGGGCCATTCTTGATCGCACGACTGCGTCTTCTCATCATTGATGAAGTGCATAGGTCGTCGCCGAGAACGATGCTCGGACGAGGGCAGATCTAGCAGAGCACAGCAATCGCGCCATCAGGCTAGAAAGCTTCGTTTCCCGCCTGTTGGCACGTGCGCCCGATGTCGTTCGTATCGCCCTTACCGCCGTTGCCGGCGGCGCAGCGCTCCCGGTGGCCAAGTGGATCGAAAAGAGGAGCGACGCCACTGCGATTGGCACTCGCTATCGCAGCACTCGCCAGCTGATCGGCGTTCTAGAGACGACTCCAAATGGATCCGACCAGGTAGTGCTTGATGTAATGAACGGAAAACCTCTGTTCGTGCGCGGACGCGACGCTCCCGTTTATCTGCCGTTGCGCACACCGATCATGCCCCAACTTCCCCGGCCGATGCGGCAAAGTCTTTATAGATACAACGAAACGAGTGTCCTCTGGACGGCCCTCCACTTGGTAGATACCGACCGCCGCATCTTGATCTCAGTGATGAAGGAGCCTGAGCAGACCATGGGTTGGTATGTCGAGGCTCTACAGCTTCCCCAGTGGGCAACCATTTCGCCCTTCACAGTGCCCGCGGGTCCTGCGCTGGATCTATTTCGGGAAACGCGTGCCGCAGCAGCCGATTATTGCGGTGCCGGATCCTTCGAAGTTGCCTTGCTCGACAAAGGCATTGCAACAAGCCACGGGCAGATGCCACAGCGACTCAGGCGATTAATGGTCGAGCTTATCGAAAGGCGCATCTGTCCGATCACCGTCGCGACAGCTACGCTGACCGAAGGTGTCAATCTTCCGTTGGACATCATTTTCCTGACCTCATCAAAAACGAGGAACTTTCGACCCCACAACCAATCGACGGCTCGTAACGCCCCTTTCGACGGCGGAATTCCGAAACCTTGCCGGCAGGGCCGGAAGACCAGGTGCCTCCCGTGGAATGGAAGGCATGACCCTTATTGCCATCCCTCAGGCAAATTCCGTTGCGACTGCATCGCAACAGGAGTTGCAGCGTCGGCAACGAAGAGAACCGCAGGCTGAGTAATGATGCCCTCTTGGCCAACGTCCTGCGCGACGAACGACAAGCAGCAGCCGTGCAAAGCCCTTTAGCTTTGTTACTGACGGCCATCGCTGAGCGGGCCGCCGCTATTGGTATTGACGAAGACGAATTCCTTGATTGGCTCGACGCGATAACTCCTGAGGTCATAAGCGCCGATGCCGGTGTCGGAGCGTCGACGGCAAGGGCCCGGCTGGCTGACAGCGTAGATGAGCTCGACGTTTTCTTCTGACCGCGTTGGAAGAGCTTACTCACGCGGCAGTGGACGAGATGGACGGCCCCCAGGCCGAAGCATATTTGATCGCGTTGTGGCAGCGGACCTTTGCCAACGTTGCCGCAGTCCAGGAGGCCTGGATGGAGGATGCATTCATTCGTCGAGGCCGCGCGATTTTTGATACCGTCTATCCTGACGGTGATGAACGCGAGCGCCTCTATCGATACGGCTCCACGCCCTACGTGGGGCGCCGTTTCGAACGCATCGCTCCTCAAGTAAAACAGCTTTTGGCCAACGCGGTCGGATACGGCGACACCGACGAAGATGATCGTCAGCGACAATGGCAGCGAGTTCACCTCGAACGCCATCCTCGCCTGGGCGGATCAGAACCGCGTCGAATGGCATTACATTGCGCCCGGCAAGCCGATGCAGAATGGCTTCATCGAGAGCTTCAACGGCCGACTGCGCGATGAACTGCTCAACGAGACGCTGTTTACCTCGCTGGCTCAGGCGCGCGTAGCCATCGCCCTGTGGCACGCCGACTACAACACCGCGCGGCCGCACTCCCAAATCGCCTGGCAGACCCCGGCCGAGTTCGCCAGCACCTTCAATCCGCGACGGTCGCTCGCGCTGGCTATGCCATAGGCTCCGCGCCAGCGCCCGTCGCTTCACCCGCCCAGCAGGGCACAACCCACGCCGGAAACGAACTCAAAACTGGATAGAAACTGGGGCAACGTCAGCCCTTCAACAGGGCATCGACCGGTGACCATCACTGACAGGTCAAACCCGGCGCCCCTTAAAACATTGTAATCTCGCGAAATCGCGATCCGCTCCGTACCACAGCGCCCTTAAGCAAAACCGGTTGCAACAGATCCTTTAAACAAAATCACAAATCTTTGCGACCGCAGATCGCTGACACTGATACCCTTCACCATAAGGTCTGAGGTCGTGCACGGCTGAAAGAGCCTATACCGAGACGCTAGCTAAAGGAGGTCGATGATGGCAAAAAAAAGAGCGCTCATACTGGTTGAAGGCGGAAGTAATATGCCCCTACATTCCCAATATGTCCAAGCGGCCCAGCGTCTTGATCTTCAACCAATTGCGCTGTCGGCTGATTCAGCTCGGTACGACTATTCTGCGGCGGAAGGAATTGACGTAGCCCGTGTCGATACAGAGAATCTCGATGCGCTGATCCGCGAATGCTCCCGGATAAATGCGACCTATGACATTGTTGGCATTACGTCCGCCGTGGAGCTGTTCTATGCGACAGCTGGTAAGCTCAGCCGGTACTTCGATCTGCCCGGACCGAACCCTGAGTCGATTGAACGATGCTGCGATAAGGTTACTCAGCGTCAGCTCCTCGCAGGGGCCGGCGTTCCAATACCTGCTTTTTGCGTGGCGACGGATGCGAGGGACGTGGAAAGCGCCGCTGCGGAAATCGGCCTGCCGGTGATTGTTAAGCCGGCTGTAGGCAGTGGCAGCACGGGGGTCCGACTGTGTCGCTCTCTAGAAGAGCTGGCCGAACACACGACGCATCTTCTAGGCGGCAGGCACGTGTGGCGTTCTTGGCCAAAAGTACTGGTCGAAGAATTCGTGCAAGGCCCGCATTACTGCACTGATTTGATGGGAAATGAGATAATTGGAATTAGCGCCCTTGACTTCTGCCGCCCTCCTCATTTCGTGTATCGTGAGCTCACCTATCCGGCCGAGCTGACTGACGACCAGCATGATCGTATCGCAGATGTTTCGCTGAGCTGTCTGCGAGCTCTCGGCCTTGGCTGGGGGCCAACAAACGTTGAGCTCCGGTGGTCGAAGCGTGGCCCTGTCGTCATTGAAGTCAATCCTCGTCTTGCGGGCTCGCCCAATCCTCAACTTTTTCAGCTGGCTTACGGTGTCGATCTCGTCACGGAGTACATCAAACTTGTGATTGGCGACGAATGGAATTTATGCAGAAGCCATTCGGAAACTGCGGCCGTGCGGTTCCTCGTTCCTGAGCGCGACGGCACCCTTGACTGGATCGCTGGCGACAGGCGGGCGGCTGCTGTACCAGGTGTCGCCGAGGTAGAGTTGTTGGTTCAACCCAAGATGCCGATCGTCAGGAAAGGCAACTGCCTAGACTGCATCGGACATGTCTTCGCCGTTTCACCCAGCTTTGCTCAAACCAAGGCCATCCTTCAGCATGCTGTCGGCCTAATTGATTGGTCGATCACGCCCTTTTCGACCCGCGAACAGTAATAACCTGCGGCCCTCGCCCACCCGCACCAGCGTAGGTGGCCACAGGTAAGAGGTGATCGTCGCTGAACATTGCTTGCAATTGAGAGCACGAGAGAGACGGGTTTGATGATGGTGTGCGCGCCCAGCGGGGACGGCCAGGATCGCCTTCTTCACCGCGCGCCGTGCTTTCAGGCGCAAGAATTGAACATGCAGATAACTGGCCTTGAGCCGCACCGCCGCCCAGGCGGTGGTGACCAGCGTGGTCTTCAGCCAGCTCTTGCGCACCCGCGTGAAGCGGCGCTTGCCGCGCTCTAGTCGTTGCGCGGACACAGGCCGGCCCAAGAGATGAGGTGGCCGGCGGCGGGGAAGCGCGTCATGTCGACGCCGATCTCCGCCACAACGACTTGGGCGACGAGGTCACCGATCCCCGGCATGGTCGTCAGCAGGCGGGCACGCTCGCGGATCGGCGCCAAGGTTTTTCCCACGGCGGCATCCACCTCGGCCAGCGTCCGTTCGAGGTCGGCGATGAGGGTCCAGGTGCAGCTTGAGCATCATACAGGGGTGTCCGGTGGTCGCCCTGCCACGCAATTCCTCGATCAGCTCGGGTCGCTGGCGGCGCGCTGTTCCCCGCGCCGGATCGGCCAGCCGCTCGGGGATCGCTTTCTCCGCCGATGATCGCCCTAAGTATCGCTCAGCCGTAGGCGGTCAGCACGTCGGACAGCACGCTGCCGAGCATGATTTTGGCGTCCTCCAACACCATGAAGCCATGAAGGTGGAAGATGTGTTTTTGACGTGTCGGTGCCAATACGAACAATTTGTTCCACTGACGGTCTCCCTTTGCTTGACTGTGGTGGATACAACCCAAGCAACCGGGCTTTTTGATACTCCCTCATACGGTGACCGGATATTCACCTCGTCAACCTGAACAATACCGCGCATGTCCAATCACAAACCTTTTGTCCGAAGCTGGACAAAAATGTCGGAAACCCGATGACACGGTTGGGCGGGTTGGTATTGACGAGTGGTGCAACTCAAAACGTTGTGCCAAGCGGCACGCAACTTGCGTGGGTCATGCGGACGGCAGCAGTTCCGTAACGGAGCGCGGTGATGACTAATCAGTCTCTCAAATTTAACGCGTGTAGACTGGCGGCAGTCCTTTATGGGCCAGAGGACGACGTGGACACCCGGCGGTTCGGTTCGCGACTGGCGATCTAATTGGAGTGTTCAATGGCCCATCGCTATTATGATCTCCCGTCCTTCACTGTCCTGACTGCCCTCGAGGTATTCGAGGCATCGGCACGCCATCTTTCGCTCGAGCTTGCAGCTTCCGAGCTGAACGTGACGTCGGGAGAGATCAGTCAGCAGATCAAAGTCATTGAGGATGACCTCGGTTTTCCGCTGTTTGTGAGGCCAGGAACCGGCGTGGTGCTTACCAGCGCTGGCAAGGACCTCTACAACGAGCTGGCACATATTTTTTCCGAGGCGTCCGATGTCGTCACGACCATTAAACGCGGCGGTCGTTCCCGGCCTCCACCGATGCGTTCGCGTGGATCTGGCTGAACCGCGCATTTCGCACTTAGGACACAGCACGATGATATTACAGTTGACCATGTGAATTTCCGAAACTTTGCGCCACTATCAGGCGCGCTGAGGTTCAGCTGCGCATTCGGTATGGTTTCGAACTCGTGGCCTAACGAGAGAGGCGGATCTATTGTTTTGGGACGTTATTTAGCCTTCGCCCAAGAGCACCACGATGCGGCGGCCAAGTGCTTGCCTGATCTTCTCCTGCCATCATCGGACATCTTCCAGTTTTGCCCCAGAGCTCGAAAAGAGCTGAGATTGACGCGCAGGGCACCTGCGCCCCCAATACGTACCGGCCCGGCACCGAGCAGTCTCCTGCCGGGCTCTACTGCGGATTTAGTTCCAATACCACGTCGCTTGTTGGAGTAGTTTACCCACGTAGTTCGGGCGATTTTGGAATGTTAAGTAGAAACACGACCTTGTCTCAAAATTGCAGCGCAACGTAATATAAAATTCTCAAAAATCACCTTTTTGCTACCGCATGCCGCTGATACAGTCGCTCTTGAGAATACCAAATCGATGTTTTCTGCTACCCATTTGGGAGTGTCCATGGCTTGTTGTGGAGAGCGTCCATGCAGGACCGGCAGCAGCCAGGTCAGGAATTGCTAGCCAATCCACCGGGCGGATCAAGCCGAGAGGGTGGACACACGTTTCCACTAGAGGACTTCGACGTGATTACTTGTTCTAGACTCATTCGCATGGTCAAGCAATTCCGTGCAGTGGTAAGGAACAGTTCGTGGTTTCAGCCGCGGCCACTGCGCGCCCATGAATGCAGTGCTGCACCCATCTACCCTTACACCGAGGAACCGTTATGAACACCCTAGATCAGCAGACATCACCGGAGCAAGCTGCACGAGAGCGCATGAAGGCATCCCATCACCTCGATGGAGACGCGGTTCGCTTGGCCCACTTATATAGCGGATGGGCGAGTGCATTCGATCTGGATCAGGCCCGCATCGAATATTGCGGGCCGACGATAGTGGCGGAACTGGCAGGCGCCGTGCAGACGGCCTATTTGGCCGGGCAGCGAAATGCCATCGCAATCTTGGACGCTGGCTGCGGAACAGGGCTCGTCGGCGTGGAACTGGAACGCCTCGGCTTCCCGTTGATTGACGGGTTCGATCTCTCCGAAGAGATGGCCGAAAAGGCCCGGCAAACCGGCGTCTACCGCCATGCCCGAGGCGATGTCGATCTTAACGGGCGGCTCTCTGACTATTCCTGCGCGAGCTATGACCTAACCGTCTGCTGCGGTGTCCTCACGCTCGGACACGTTCGACCGGATGGGTTGCGCGAGCTAGCCCGCGTCACCCGCCCGAACGGCTTCATCGTAGCAAGTACCCGCAAGAGCTACGCGGAGACGACCTCCTTTGCAGACCAGGTGCGGCGTCTGCAGGATGAGGGCGTCCTTATACCGGCACAGTGTCTAAGGAACGGCAGATACGTCGCCGAGGAGGACGCGCACTATTGGGTCTTCCAGGTGCCCGAGAAGATCAGCGCACCAGGCAACCGAGGCTGTGACGACGCTACCGCGAATCTTGCTGTCGAAACTGCCGCCGATGCAACGCATCAAGCTCATCCCGGACGGCTCGGGTGAGTTTACGCGCCAGCCGGGCTCGGACAATCTCGGCTTCGATATGCGCTCTTGGCGCACGCCGCTTTGATCAAAAATGGCGTGGAGAAGTGGTTCGAGGATGCTCGAAGGCGGTCTGAATCAGGCGTCGAAGACACCGTCTGTGGCGGTTGCCTGAAGGCGACGGACTTTCTGCGAAGGCTCCGCACAAACGCATGGTGCGGCCAAGAATGGAGACGAAGCCATGCTGCTGTACGCGACGCAGAAGATCGCCGCTGGCGTATTCGAACGGGTCGATAGTTTCGTGATATTGGCGCGGCGAGGCTTGGCACCGGTCGAGCGGCACCCGCTGCTCAGTGCGTCGTGAGTATGCTGATCCTAGCGCTGTCTTCAGAACCGGAACGACCGGTCACCAATCGGAATGACGGTGGAGTTGCGTCGGATCCCGTACATTTGTGTCGTCATCATGCACGGCTAGAGCAAGCCGAAGTTTTATCAGCAGGGCTATCCTACCGTTTTGAGCGATCTTTTCGTTTGGCACGGTACATGCTGTCTGCAGCGGTGCAAGGAAGCGTGGTGATGTTGATCGGGGGTAAAAATGGATTTAGGCCTAGATGGCAAGGTGGCAATGGTCGCGGCCGCCTCTAGCGGCTTAGGCTTGGCCACAGCCGAGGAGTTAGCCAACGAAGGCTGCCGCATATCCGTCTGTGGGCGGGATCCGGGGCGGCTTGAAAGAGCAGTGGGTCGGTTGCGCAGCACAGGCGCCGAAGTGCTGGCGCGCGCGACCGATGTAACCGACTGCGCGGATGCAGCAGCTTGGGTTGCTGAAACAGCAGAATATTTTCGGTCTATCGACATTTTAGTGACGAATTGTGGCGGCGTTTCTGCCGGACCACCCTCTGCCATGTCGCCTAAGGATTTCGACCATGCGTTTGACCGAGTGCTCTTACCGTCGATAAACCTTGTTACGGCTGCCTTGCCATATCTGCGGCGCTCGCAGGCGGGGCGAATTTTGATGCTCGCTTCCGAGGCTATCGTACGGACCCCAGTACATTTCGCGCTGTCGGGTGTCGCACGAGCAGGACTCGTGCCCTACTGCCACACGCTCGTACAAGAATTGTCGGGGGAGAGCATCACGGTAAACGTGCTCGCTCCTGGAGCACACAACACCGCGATTCACGAAGCCAATCGGCTCGGCGAACACGCGGAAGCCATTCGTGCGCTCGAGAACAGGACCCCGGCTCGTCGCCTTGGCGATCCCTCGGAATTCGCAGCAGTTGCTGCATTCTTGGCCAGCGCCCGCGCGGCATATGTCAGCGGCGCCCTGATCGTCATCGATGGTGGTCTGAGTGCAACCGTCTAAATAATGCTGGATGATGGCCTGAAAGAAAATGGCCTGGTGAGCAATGAAGTACGAAGTACTCTGAGCCGTGAAGCGAGCTGTAAAATTTGCTTTGGACTGGCCATGCCTCGGCCGGAAACATATCCGACTACATGTTCAACTCGCCCCTTGTAAGCCATCAGGGCTTCGTGGCTGGCTTGGAGAGGAATTAATTCCACATGGAAAATGATGCCCAGAAACTCGCCGCGACGCCCGGCGCTCATATTCAGATGACCTATTTTGAAGCGCTCGTACAGGCCCAGATGGAAGAAATGGATCGCGATGAGCGCGTCGTCCTGATAGGAGAGGAGCTCTCAGTTCATGGCGGCGCCGAACTTATTGAGCGGTTTGGCAAAAACCGGATCTGGAATACGCCGATTTCAGAAGGCAGTTTCACCGGCCTCGGAATCGGGGCTGCCATCAATGGATTGCGGCCGATCGTAGACCTCTCGGTGTCCAGCTTCATCTATCTCGCCTCGGATCAGATCATCAACCAGGCCTCAAAATTGCGGTATATGACCGGAGGCCAGATCGACATTCCGATCGTGTTTCGTTGCTGGATGTACTCGCTAGGGTCCTACGCGGCGCAGCACGCTGACCGGCCTTATCCGTTGTTTATGAATGTGCCTGGCCTCAAGATCATCAGTCCGACCAGCGCCGCCGACATCAAGGGACTGATGAAATCGGCCATCCGTGACGGTGATCCGGTAATGGTCTTCGAAGACAGGCGCCTGTGGCCGGTCAAGGACAATGTGCCTACAGATCCGGACCATCTGATCCCGATTGGCAAAGCGGAAGTGAAGCGCGAAGGAGAAGACGTAACGCTTATCGCTGTTGCCGGTGTCATTGGGCCGGTGATGGAAGCTGCTAGAGCGCTCGCCGAGGACGGCGTTTCGGTTGAAGTGATCGATCCACGTACGTTGAAGCCGCTCGATCACGAGGCCATCAAAACGTCAGTTGCCAAAACCGGACGACTTGTGGTCATTGAGAACGCCCACCGCGTGTGTAACCTCGGAAGTGAAATCGCCGCGGTAATGGCGGAGGAGGCATTTGATCTGTTGAAGCGACCGATTCTGCGCCTGAGCGCACCCGATATTCACGTCCCTTTCAGTCCTGCCCTCGAGAAGGGCTTCTTCCCGACCAAGGACCATGTCATTGCCGCCGTACGGCGGTTGCTCTAACATTCTCAAAGATTCCAGCAGTGGAAGCATCTGATCGAGTCCATGATGAGCTCCGCGAGGTCGAATAATTTACTATTCCTGGGCGGCAGAGCCGGCTGCGGCCTGAGCGGCGGCGGATGTGTGTTTACGAGCCCGGTCGGACAGGAAGGTGCGCCCAGTTGAGGGCGTTGAGGGTGCCTGCACCACAATGCGCCATCCGGCCATGGACAGCGCTGCGCCGCAAGTTGGGGCAGATCGTCCTTGCAACAGGTTGCAATGATGCTGAGCGAGCAAAAATTCCTGAGTATTGCGGAGTCATGTTCGATCCGAATATTCGGCATGAGCCTTGATTCGCGGTCCTAGCCACCCAGTAGTTACGTACTGCAGGGGATGGATTTTCATGGGCTACGTAATTCCCGGCGCATCAACGTCGCTAACACGACTACCTGCCGCGGGGGAAAAAAGGAGGCTTTATGCACTACGTTATCGTAAACGGCGCAACGATACCGGCAATCGGGTTTGGGACCTGGACGTTGAAGGGTGAGGTGTGCTCGAAGTTAGTCGCGCATGCGCTTCTCCTCGGTTACCGCCACCTTGACACCGCCGCAGTCTACGACAACGAGAGCGCGGTGGGCGAGGGACTGCGGATTTCCGGCGTACCGCGCGAAGACGTCTTCGTCACAACCAAAGTCGGTTTTGCCGATGTCGCTCCGGGAAATCTGGAGCGATCGGCCGAGGCGAGCCTAGAGCGGCTTGGACTCGATACGATCGACCTGCTGCTGATCCACTGGCCAAACCCCGCCATTCCGCTGGCCGGATCTATCAGGGCGCTGAACGCGGTTCGCGATTCGGGCATCGTGCGGCACATCGGCGTGTCGAACTTCCCCGCCGGGCTGTTTGCGGAGGCGGTGTGCCTGTCGGATGGGCCACTCGTGGCGAACCAAGTCGAATCGCATCCTTTTCTCAACCAGACCACGGTCCATGGCGCCTGTCGAGCTGCCGGTGCGGCCATGATTGCTTATTGTCCGCTCGGCCGAGGTGGAGCGCTATTCGAAGAGGCGGCAATAAGGGACGCCGCCAAGCGGCATGGCAAAAGCCCGGCGCAGATCGTGCTACGATGGCAAGTGCAGCAGAAAGGAATCGTCGCTATTCCGCGCACCTCGCACAAGGAGAGGTTAGCGGAAAACCTTGATCTGTTCGACGTAGAGCTTTCCGATCACGAGATGACAGCGATCTCGGGCCTCCGGTCGCGCAATTACCGGATCTGCAATCCCGACTACTCGCCGACGTGGGACGGTGGCTAGTCGATTAGCGGGCCGCCGGTGCCGGAGCAAGAGACATCTGGTGTGTAGGATTGCGGATGACGCTATGTTTAAGAGGATTGCAGCTGTTGAAGGGCGGAGACGAGAGATGGCCGAGTTGAGCCTCGTCGCATGACCGAGGAGATGGCTATCCGAAATCTGTTATCGGCAACGCCGCGATCCTCTTTACGCCGGCATTTTGGCCGGTTGCCGGGACGCCTCGGTCTATCGGACTTGCGCGCCTGCCACTCCTCAGGGCACCTTGCCGGTGCTGCTGCCGCTGTTGAAGTAGTTCCTTTTCTAAAGGCTGTGCCGGGACTGGAGACGCCGACTGCGCTGGTTTACGAGCTATGCTGCAGTCCTGCCCGTCTCTGAAACATCGGCCTGAAGGTCGACGACATCAATAGCGAACGCGGCGTCCTGTATGTGGGAGCTTTCAGGCGAAAGTTCATTCGGAGTTGACGGAAGAGGCTGGAGTTGCGGCACTCGAGATTCGTCGGAGGGGCCGAATGAAGATCATGAGAACGCCCGTCTGACGGCGCTGCGCGAGGGGACATGACGCTGTCGATGATGGAAGCAGCCTTTCGCAAGTCCGGCTTGGCCTGCCTGGAATTCTCGTGATAGTGCCACTACCACTGATTCGCTTGCCCTCACGGAATTCCCAGCGGCATGAAATGGCGGGTCGGCTCCGGCCGTGTGTTTGCCGGCATGATGTTCCACTCCGTTTCAGCTGGTAGGTATCCGATGCAGTAATTGCAGCGAACTAGCTTCTTGGGGGGTGCCGTAGTTAAACGTCGCCTCGTAAGGTACATGTAGCTAGCCACATATTGTTCACAATAATGTAGAAGATTTTTACATATTTTGGCGAAAGTTTTATAAAGAATATCGTGACATGTTATGGTCAATTCAGTAATGACAATGAACATCTCTACCTTGCAGTTGGAGGACGTTGGGTATGAAGCTAAAACGTGATCAGAAACTGGAAGCTTATCGGCGGATGCTTCGCATCCGTCGATTCGAGGAAGCGGGTATGCGCCAGTTCAAAGATGGCAAGATCCCTGGTTTCTTCCACTCGAGCGTCGGTCAGGAAGCTGCTATCGTAGGGGCATGTCTCGCTCTTCGCGACGATGACGCCATGACTGGAACGCATCGTTCGCATGGACATCCAATCGGGAAGGGTGCGAGCCTAGATGGGCTGATGGCCGAGTTGATGGGAAAGGGGGACGGCATCTGCAAGGGGCGTGGCGGTTCAATGCACGTTGCAGACAATTCGGTCGGGATCATCAGCGAATCGGGTATCGTCGGAGGCGGGATTCCCCTTGCTACGGGATGTGCGTTCAGCGCCAAGGTGCGCGGCGTCGATCAGGTTACCGTTTGCTTCTTCGGCGATGGGGCAGTGAATCAGGGCACCTTTCATGAGAGTCTCAACATGGCCTCGCTGTGGAAGCTTCCGGTCATTTATCATTGCGAGAACAACGGCTATGCAATGACCACGTCGGTGGCGCAAAGCCACGGGCAGCCCGACATCGCGCTACGGGCACCGGGCTATGGCATGGCTGGGGCAACAGTTGACGGTCAGAGTGTAGGTGCCGTCTATGAAGCGACGGCAGCGGCCGTAGCGCGAGCACGCGCGGGCGAGGGGCCTACTCTGATAGTGGCCAACACCTATCGGTTCGATGAGCACAATTTCGGCTTGGTGATTCCGGGGGAACCTTATCGAGCGGTTGAAGAAGTCGAGGTTCAAAGGCGCGAGCGCGATCCGATCTTGCTGTATCGCACTGTGCTCCTTGATGAAGGCATAAATGAAAACAGTCTAAGAGCAATCGAGGACGAAGTCGGCCAAGCTGTAAAGCAGGCCGTAGAATTTGCTTTGGCCAGCCCCATGCCTCGGCCGGAAACCTTACCCGATTATATGTCCAACTCGCCCTTGTAGGCCATCACGGCTTCGTGGCTGGCCTGGAGAGGAATTAATTCCACATGGAAAATGATGCCCAGAAACTCGCCGCGACGCCCGGCGCTCATATTCAGATGACCTATTTTGAAGCGCTCGTGCAGGCCCAGATGGAAGAAATGGATCGCGATGAGCGCGTCGTCCTGATAGGAGAGGACACTTCGATCTATGGCGGCGCCAAATTTATTGAGCGGTTTGGCAAAAACCGGATCTGGAATACGCCGATTTCAGAAGGCAGTTTCACCGGCCTCGGAATCGGGGCTGCCATCAATGGATTGCGGCCGATCGTAGACCTCTCGGTGTCCAGCTT
>NZ_RZOI01000900.1:0-2110 GCF_004022645.1 Mesorhizobium sp. M4A.F.Ca.ET.020.02.1.1
AACTCAAGAACATCACCAAGACGTTCGGCAATCACACCGCACTGACGGGCCTCGACCTCGAAATCGCCGACGGCGAGTTCTTCGTGCTGCTCGGCGAGACCGGCGCCGGCAAGACGACGACGCTGCGACTGATTGCCGGGCTCGAGAAGCCGACCGAAGGCCAGGTCTTCATCGACGGCGTCGATGTCGCCGACTGGGGGGCGGCCGAGCGCGACGTGGCGCTGGTGCTGCAGCAATATTCGCTCTACCCGCGCTACACGGTGCGCGAGAACCTTGAATTCCCGCTGAAGCCGAAGATCCGCCGTCTGCCGGACGCCGAGATCAAGGATCGCGTCGCGCGCGCCGCCCGCACGCTCCGCATCGAGCATCTGCTCGACCGCAAGACCGACCGGCTGTCAGGCGGCGAGATGCAGCGCGTCTCGATCGGCCGGGCCATCGTGCGCAAGCCGCGCGTGTTCCTGATGGACGAGCCGCTGTCGGCGCTCGACGCCAAATTGCGCGAGGCGCTGCGCACCGAACTGAAGAACCTGCAGATGCAGCTCGGCGCCACCTTCCTCTTCGTCACCCACGACCAGATCGAGGCGATGTCGATGGGTGACAAGGTCGGCGTGCTCAATCATGGCCGCATCGTCCAGACCGGCACGCCGCAGGAGATCTACAACAATCCGCGCGACACCTATGTGGCGAGCTTCGTCGGCTCGCCGCCGATGAACCTTATCGACGGCAAGCTGGTCGACAACCGGGCAGTGATGGCGCCGATGAATTTCGAACTGCCGCTTTCAGGGGGAGGAGCCGGCAATGCGGTCGACGGTCGCCCGCTCGTCTTCGGCATCCGTCCGGAGGACGTCTATCTGGAGAGCGGCGCGCCGGTCGAGGCACGCGTCCACGACGTCGAGAACCACGGCGTCGAAAAGATCGTGACGCTGAGAGTCGGCGACGCGATGCTGAGAGCCACTGTGCCGGCAAGGACTGCCGTCGAGATCGAACAGCCTGTGCGCTTTGCCTGGAATCCGGACAAGGTGGTGATGTTCGACAAGGGCAGCGGCGTGAGTCTGCGGCACGCCAGCTAGGCGGACGGTCCCTTCAAGCTACCGGGGCAGGCAGGCGCGCGGGCCCCTTTGCCCTACCTCGGCAGATAGGTCTCGTACGGCGTGTCGTTGATCAGCAGGATCACGCACTCCGTGTCCGAGAGGCAGGCATCGTCGTGCATCTCATTGGCCTTCTGGGTCCAGTAGGACCCTGGCGGCAACGCGACCTTGGTCGCCTCGCCGCCATCCATCTGCCAGTGCGCCCACAGCCCCTGAATGACCACGGCGCGATAGTCCGCGGTATGCGCGTGAACAGGCGCGCGCCAGTTGCCGGGAACTTTGAGCAAGGTTCCCGCCGGGCCCTTTGCACGCTCGCCCCATAGCGGGCCGAGGCGCTGCGGCTGGTCAGGCGCCTCGACAGCATAAGGGATCTTGCTCGCCGGCAGGTAGCTGTCTTCGAGGGCGAATGCCCGCCCCGGAAAGACGGTGAGCGCGGCGAGCGCAAGCAAGGCTGGGTGATTGACCATGGCGGGTTCCTCCGCCGGCCAGCTTAAGCTGCCCCCGCCGGCAGGGAATGACGCTGCGTCCAAAACACTTGGCAATTCCTCCAGGCGACAGGAACCGACCCGCGTTCAGGCGACCGGGCTGTCGTCGCCGTCGCCGGTGTTGCGCAGATGGCTCGGCGCCACGCCCATGACGCGCTTGAAGGCGCGGCTGAAGGACGCCTCGGAATCATAGCCCAGCCTTGTCGCGGCCACCGAAACCCGCATGCCGTCGCGGGCCAGCCATTGCCGCGCCTGGTGCATGCGAACGCTGAGCACATATTTGGCCGGCGTCTCGCCGACCACGGTGGCGAAGCGCTGGGCGAAGGCGGAACGCGAGGCTCCCATCATCCGCGCCAGCACCTCGACCGTCCAGTCGCGGTCCGGCTGCAGGTGGATGGCGGCCAGCACCTTGCCGACATCCGGACTGCGGACGGCGGCGATCCATCCGGTGGCATCGCCGCAGCCGTTCTCCACCCAGGAGCGGATGATGGTGGCGGCCAGCACATCGGCAAGGCGCGCCAGGATGCCGCCGGAGCC
>NZ_RZOI01000901.1:0-2104 GCF_004022645.1 Mesorhizobium sp. M4A.F.Ca.ET.020.02.1.1
GTCGGCAGGAATGTCGGTGTCTACACCGCCAATGATTCAGCCTACGCAGCAGCGATCGATTTGAAGAAGGCCGGCGTCAACATCGCCGCTATCGTCGATCTGCGCGACAACCCGACCGGGGCGGCGATCGACGAGGCGCGGGGGCTCGGCATCGAGATCAATTTCGGCCGTGCGGTGGTCCGCGCCGGCGGCAAGCTGCGCGTATCGTCGATGACCGTCCAGCCGAAGAATGGCGGCGGCGAACGCACCATCCCGGTCGACGCGATCCTGATGTCGGCCGGCTGGACGCCGTCGGTGCATCTGTTCTCGCAGTCGCGCGGCAAGGTCGCCTTCAACGAGGAGACACGGCGCTTCGTGCCGGGAACCTACGCGCAGGACTGCATCTCGGTCGGCGCCTGCAACGGCACGGATGGCCTCGACGCGACTGTCGACGAGGCCTATGCGGCCGGCGCCAAGGCGGCGAAGGAGGCCGGCGGCAAGGCAGGCAAAGGCGCCAAGCCGAAGGTCGATGCCGGCGAGAGCTGGTCGCGCGGCATGCTGGGCGCCGCGCCCGGCGCCGGACAGGGCACGACGGTCAAGGCCTTCGTCGATTTCCAGAACGACGTCACCGCCAAGGACATCCGCCAGGCGGTGCATGAAGGCATGCACTCGATCGAGCACGTCAAGCGCTTCACCACCAACGGCATGGCGACCGACCAGGGCAAGACGTCCAACACGCACGGCCTGGCGATTGCCGCCGAGACGCTCGGCAAGCCGATCCCGCAGGTCGGCCTCACCACCTTCCGCGCACCCTATACGCCGGTAACCTTCGGCTCGATCGTCGGCCATGCGCGCGGCGCGCTGTTCGACCCGACGCGCAAGACGGCGATCCACCCCTGGGCCGCCGCGCAAGGGGCGGTGTTCGAGGATGTCGGCCAGTGGAAGCGCGCCTGGTACTTCCCCCGGGGAGCCGAGGACATGCACGCCGCCGTCGACCGCGAATGCGTGACGGTGCGCAAGACGGCCGGACTGTTCGACGCCTCGACGCTGGGCAAGATCGAGGTGGTCGGACCGGACGCGGCCAAGTTCATGGAGCTGCTCTACACCAATCCGTGGGAGAAGCTGGAGCCCGGCCGCTGCCGCTATGGCATCATGCTGCGCGAGGACGGCTTCATCTATGATGACGGCGTCGTCGGCAGGCTGGCGCCGGATCGCTTCCATGTGACGACGACGACGGGCGGCGCGCCGCGCGTCATGCACCACATGGAGGACTATCTCCAGACCGAGTTCCCGCATCTCAATGTCTGGCTGACCTCGATCACCGAGCAGTGGGCGGTCATCGCCGTGCAGGGACCGAAGTCGCGCGACATCATCGCGCCGCTGGTCGAAGGCATCGACATGTCGGACGAGGCGCTGCCGCATATGTCGGTGCGCGAAGGCAGGATCTGCGGCGTGCCGACGCGGCTGTTCCGCATGTCGTTCACCGGCGAGCGCGGCTTCGAGGTCAACGTGCCGGCCGACTACGGCCAGTCGGTCTGGGAGGCGCTGTGGGCCGAAGGCCAGAAACATGGCGCCTGCGCCTACGGCACCGAGTCCATGCACGTGCTGCGCGCCGAGAAGGGCTACATCATCGTCGGCCAGGATACCGACGGCACGGTGACGCCGAACGATGCAGCCCTCGACTGGGCGGTCGGCAAGAAGAAGGCTGACTTCGTCGGCATCCGTGGTCTGACGCGGCCGGACCTTGTCGCCAAGGGTCGCAAGCAGCTTGTCGGCCTCAAGACCAAGGACCCCAAGGTGGTGCTGGAGGAGGGCGCGCAGATCGTCGAGGATCCTGGCCAAGCAATCCCGATGAAGATGATCGGCCACGTCACCTCCAGCTACTGGTCGGAGAATTGCGGCCGTTCGATCGCGCTGGCGTTGGTCGCCGGCGGACGCGACCGCATGGGCAAGACGCTCTATGTGCCGATGCCAAACGGGACGATCGAGGTGGAAGTCACCGGCATGGTGTTCTTCGACGAGAAGGGGGAGCGCCTCAATGGCTAAGGCTGCCGCAAAGACAACCGCTGCCGGCTCGCCGGCCGAGCGCCGTCCGGCGCTGGCCGGGCGCACGATAGAGGCGAAG
>NZ_RZOI01000902.1:0-2104 GCF_004022645.1 Mesorhizobium sp. M4A.F.Ca.ET.020.02.1.1
GACCAAGGTCGGTCTCGACACCTTCGCCGACCCCCGCCACCAAGGCTGCGCCATGAACGCGGCGGCCAGCGAGCCGATCGTATCGGTGCAGCAGTTCGATGGCGAGGAATGGCTCTATTTCCGCGCCATCGTTCCCAACGTCTCGATCATCCGCGCCACCACCGCCGACGAGCGCGGCAACCTCACCTATGAGCACGAAGGCGCCTATCTCGGCGGGCTGGAGCAGGCTCTCGCCGCCCGCAACAATGGCGGTGTCGTCATCGCGCAGGTCAAGCGCGTCGTCGAGAACGGCACGCTGAAGCCGCACGACGTTCGTGTGCCTGGGGTGCTCGTCGACCACATCGTTGTCGCGCCCGATCAGCTGCAGACGACGCTGACCCCTTACGATCCGGCGATCTCCGGCGAGATCTTCCGGCCACTGTCGACCTTCCGCAACGCGGAGATGAACGTCCAGAAGGTGATCGCGCGCCGCGTCGCCATGGAGTTGCGCGACGGCATGGCCGTCAACATCGGCTTCGGCATCTCCGCCAACGTGCCGCGCATCCTTCTGGAGGAAGGCCAGCACGGCAAGGTCACCTGGGTGATCGAGCAGGGCGCCGTAGGCGGCGTGCCGCTGCTCGACTTCAAGTTCGGCTGCGCCTCCAATGCCGAGGCGATCATGCCCTCGCCGCACCAGTTCATCTACTTCCAGGCCGGCGGCTTCGACGCCTCGCTCTTGTCCTTCCTGCAGATCGACCGCCATGGCTCGGTCAATGTCTCGAAACTTTCGGCGCGGCCGCATGTCACCGCCGGCGCCGGCGGCTTCGTCGACATCACCTCGCGGGCGAAGAAGATCGTCTTCTCCGGCTTCTTCAACGCCGGCGCCAGGCTGTCGCTGGCCGACAGCGGCATCCGCATCGACCAGGAAGGCAAGGTCAAGAAGGTCGTCGAAGAGGTCGAGCACATCTCCTTCTCCGGCAAGCGCGCGGTCGCGCAAGGGCAGGACATCACCTATGTCACCGAGCGCTGCGTGATGAAGCTGACGCCCGACGGGTTGATGGTGACCGAGCTGGCGCCCGGCATCGACCTGGAACGCGATGTGCTGGCACAGGCCGATATTCCGCTCGGTATTGCCAATGACCTCAAGGTGACGCCGGCGTCGCTCTACCAGGATCGGCCGATCGGCCTATCGCTGAATGGCGGCGCTTCGCTCGGAGGCGCGCATGGCTGAACGTCTCGTCAGCTTCGAACAGGACGGCGCCATCGGCTTCGTCACGCTGCGCCGGCCGGAAAAGTTCAACGCGCTGGACATTCCGATGCTGCGCGCGCTCGAAGCGGCGCTCGACGAGGCGGAGCTGGCTGAGGGCGTGCGTGTCGTGCTCGTCCGTGGCGAAGGCAAGGGCTTTTGCGCCGGCGGCGACGTCGAGGCCTGGGCACAATTGAGCGCCGCCGATTTCCAGGTGCAATGGGTCCGCTATGGCCACCGTGTCTTCGATCGGCTGGCGCGGCTCAGGCAGCCGACCATCGCCGTGCTGTCCGGCCATGCGCTAGGCGGCGGCCTGGAGCTGGCGGTGGCCTGCGATTTCCGCGTCGCCGAAACCCAGGTGAAGCTGGGCTTTCCCGAAACCTCGATCGGCGTCGTTCCCGGCTGGTCTGGCACGCAGCGCGCCGTGCGCCGCTTCGGCGTGCAGACGGTGCGGCGCATGGCCATCGGAGGCGAAGTCCTGCTGGCGAGCGAAGCGCTTGCGCTGGGCGTTGTCGACCGCGTCGTCGAGACCGGCAAGGCGCTCGCCGAGGCCAAGGCCTGGGCAGAAAAAATCGCCGAGCGCGGGCCGCTGGCGACCGAGGCCGCAAAGCTGATGATCGCGGTCGCCGAGGGCGAGGACAGCGCTGCAGCCACGGAAGCGCTGGCCAGCGCCTTCATTGCGCTGACCGGCGACCTCAAGGCCGGCGTCGGCGCATTCAAGGCCAAGCAGAAGCCGGCCTTTTCGAGGTCCTAGAGGAATCCGATGAACGCACCCCTCAAGATTTCCATGCCGGCCGAGGCGTCCGCGGCGCCGAAGACCTACAAGCTGCTGATCGACGGCAAGCATGTCGAGGCCCGCGACGGCCGCGTGCTGGAGCG
>NZ_RZOI01000903.1:0-2101 GCF_004022645.1 Mesorhizobium sp. M4A.F.Ca.ET.020.02.1.1
CCGTCTGCCCGGCATAGTCCGTCTGCATCACCGCGCCCGCCGCATGCCGGTTGCGGAATGTCGCGCTCGTCCGGCGCTCGAAAGCGGCGAAGTGCTCGCAGAACCAGGTGTAGCCGTAGCCGTCGGGGTTGGCGGCGCGATACTCCTGCCACAACAGCGTCAGCGTCACCCCCTTGCGCTTCAACTCCCTGGCGATCAGCGCAAAGTTCGGTTCGCTTAGGTCTTGCGGCGGACGACCGGCACGGCCAAACAGCAGCCGCTCAAGTGTCGCGTCGTCGTGCGATATCGCTGGCTCGCCTCGTGACCGATCGGGATAGGAGCGATGCAGTCTTTCTGGGGCGGATGAAGGAACCTTTGACACGGTTCGGAATACACCGCGTCGTGACGCAATATGCCGCCATGGCGAGAAAAACCGTGCCGACCGTGGCCACGAAGCGCGTCAGGCCGTGGCCACGAAGCGCGTCAGCCCCATACGATTCGTCACACGACAGCCGTCCACCTCCTGCGTGCCGGCGTCGATATCGACACGATCCGCGCCTGGCTCGGCCATGTGTCGTTGGACACCACGCACATCTACGCCGAGGTTGATCTGGAAATGAAGGCAAAGGCGTTGGCCAAGGTTGAAGTCAGCGGCTTGAAAGAGCCCCCACGGCAGCGATCTCTGCCGTCATTAATGGCATTCCTGAAAGCCCTGTAGCGAACTACCATCGCCGTTCTTCTTATGTGGCGGCTTGGGCCAAGGAAATCACTGACATCCTTGGCTCATCCCCCGGAGACGCAACATAAATTTGGCCGCAACATAACAGGTGAAGTGTTATGCCGAACATATTAGCCGCTTCTGCGAACTCTTTCGCAGTTTCGAGCAGCGGCTTTCGCCGATGATGCGCCAGGAGCATGCGGCCGGCGACAAGGTCTTCGTCGACTATTCCGGCAAGAAGATCCCGATTGTTGATCGCAAGACCGGTGAGATCCGCGAGGCAGAGATCTTCGTGGCAGTGCTCGGCGCATCCAGCTTCACCTTTGCGGAGGCAACTTGGACGCAAACGCTCCCGGACTGGATCGGCTCGCATGTCCGGATGTTTCGTTTCTTCGGAGGCGTTCCCCGGCTGATCGTTCCCGACAATCTGAAGTCGGGCGTCAGCAGCGCCAGCTTCTACGACCCCGAGATCAACCGCAGCTAGGGGAGGGGATTTCGTTGACCATCGGCCGGCAGAGGAGCGGGCCGAGCGTTTCGTGACATGACCGAACGGAATTTCGTCCGGCTGCGCAAAAAGGTGCCCTGTCGAGACTTACTTGTTAGCAGGGACGAACTCGTGAAGAGTTAAACGACTGATAAGGCAACATTATCATTCGTTTTGTTCCTCCGACAAGCTGTGCGTTTTGACGCGAAACTCATCGCCAAAAGCGCACGGCCGCTTTACGCTCCAAACACATGATTCGCCTCGATCCCGCGACCGCCAATCCCGCTCCGCCGCCTGCCGTCCCGGCCTGGGCGCTCGCGGCCGATGGTGTTCTGCATGACGCAGACGCTGCTTTCCGGGCCGGCGCCGCGCTGGCTTCGCTCGACAGCCTCGCCCGCGCGCAGCCTGCCTGGGCCGGCGCGTGGCGTCAGCGGCTGGCGCTTCGCTGTGCCGCCGCCAGCATGCGGCTCGCCGGCCGCGCCGAGGACGAGGCCGCCTTGCGGGATGCCTGGCAGCTCTGCCCGGCCGGCGCCGATCCCGGTCCGGCCGGCGCCATTTTTGGCGCTTGGCGGCAGCTGGCGCTGCAGCCGCCGGCGGTTAGCGCCGATCGGCTGGCAAAAGGGATCGAAATGCTCGGGCTCGCCTGGGACGATGAAGCTCTCGCCGAACTCTGCAGGCACATCGAAAATCTGATGGAGGGGCAGACGCCGGCGCCGTTCGCCGCGGCGGCGGTCGCCGCCCACGTCGTCGCCGCTCGCCCCGATGCCGAGCTGTTGGCTTGGTGGCTCGCCGACCTGGTGCTGGCGCAAGCCCTGCGCTGGCCGCGGCCGCTGCCGCTGCTGATGGCGCAGGCTTTTGACCCGGCTTTTCGGGGCGGGGCCAGCGGCAGGCGCATCCGACCCGGCGAAAAAGGTTTTGAG
>NZ_RZOI01000904.1:0-2096 GCF_004022645.1 Mesorhizobium sp. M4A.F.Ca.ET.020.02.1.1
GTCACGAATGATCAATCGGACGGCTTCAGGTCGGGAAACCTCATGTTCGGCAACAAACTGATCGACGCCCGCGAGCATGTCCGGTTGAAGGCGGACCATGATCGGCACGCCCTTTCCGGTTGGGACCGGTCCCCGCCGTTTCTTTGATATCACGGTTTCGTGCTTTGGCATAAAAACTCTGATATCAGAATTTCGGTTCTTGCGAAAGCGCTAGAGCCTCACACAAACCGAATTGGAGAAGATCCGATGCCGAACAACTATGTTCGGGCAGCCGCCCAAGGTGCATGACATCCAACAACATTGTGAAGTTTGGCCCGCTGCCTCGGCGGCGGGCCATTTTGTTAGGTTCCTGTTAGGAGAACCGCCCTCGCCCGTTCCAGGTGAGAAACGATATCACATTGCATTCATTGAAAAATTTGGTGAGCGCGTCGGGGTTCGAACCCGAGACCTACTGATTAAAAGTCAGTTGCTCTACCGGCTGAGCTACGCGCTCCCGCGGGCTCGATTAAGGCCGCCCTCGAAATTGCGCGGAACATAGGGAGAGTGCCGCGACGGGTCAACCGGAAAAACATGGCCTACAGGCTGGATTTTCGCTGTGTTCGGCGCGGCATTGTGGCCATGCGGGCATGCGCGGCATAGCGCATGAGAGGGGCGAAGGGCTTGCCTCCGTAAAACGCCACCACCGTCAAGGCGCATTCTGCAATCTGAACGGGAACCTGGGAACAATTGCCTATGTCGCCCGTTTTTTCGGACACAAGGGACGTCAACAACCCTTCGAGGAGAAGAGCGATGAACAGGATCGCATCCAGCCTGCTGGCGGCCGCGCTGTCGGCGTCTTTCGTGGCGGCGGACATTGTGCCAGTCAATGCCCAGCCAAATTATGTACCGCTGGGCCAGGGGCTGTCTTCGGACGTCCAGACTGTGCAGTACCGGGACTGGAGGAGACACCGCGCGCTCAATCGCGAATTCTCGCGCCGGGACGGTGTCGTGTACTGGAATGGCCATCGCGGTTATCGCGAATATCGTCGCGGCTATCGCCGTCACGGCGACTTCTGGTTCCCGCTGGCGGCCTTCGCCACGGGCGCGTTGATTACCGGTGCCATCATCAACAACCAGAACCGTGTCTATCGCGGTGGCGATGCCCATGTCCAATGGTGCTACGACCGCTACCGCTCCTACCGCGCCTGGGACAACACGTTCCAGCCGTACAACGGCCCGCGTCAGCAGTGCTATTCGCCCTACTGACCTGATCATCGGAACACGGGAGGCTGCGGAGGCCCGTGCCGGCAACGGCACGGGCCTTTCGCGACATCCCGGTCAAGGAAGCGATCCGCGGATCAACTGGCCCAGCCGATGGTCTTGAAGATCAGATACAGGCCTCCGCCTTCACCGCGTGGGGAGCGGTAAGCGCCGAGTGCATCGCAGATGCGAACCATTGCCCCGCTCAGCCCCCAGCCGAGCGCCTCCAGGTCATTGTTCGTGTCGAGCACATAGGCCTGAGCCAGCTCATCGATGCCTTTTTCCTCGCCGAAGGACCGAACCCGCTTGGCGTCTTCGAGGAGTTCGCCGGGCAGGTTTGAATTTGCCCAGGCCCACAGCCAGTTGTCAGCTTTGGCGCTCGTACTGCCCGCAATCTGGATCTCGGCGACGACCTTGATAACGCCTTGCTCCGAGAACAGGAGCTTTCGTGCCTTCAGATCGTAGTCGTAGCGCGGCCAGCTGCCGAGGCGGAAATCCTTCTGCAGGCGGTCGTTCTTGGCTTTCAGCTGATCGAAAGCCTCTTCGCGCCAGCCAGTATACCAATCTGGATTCATTCACCCCTCACCCAGCCGATCTCGCTGCCGATTTATGGCACGCTCAGCGTCCTGCGCACAGCGTCACGCCAGCCCGCCAGCTTGGCGGTGCGTGCCGCAGTGTCCATCTTCGGCTTGAAGCGGCGGTCGAGCGCCCAGGTCTTGGCGAACTCCTTTGCCTTCGGCCACACACCCGCCTTCGAGCCGGCAAGCCAGGCAGCACCGAGCGCCGTCGTGTCCAGGATGGTCGGTCGGTCGACCGGCGCATCGAGGATGTCGGCCAGCCGCTGCATCGTCCAGTCG
>NZ_RZOI01000905.1:0-2082 GCF_004022645.1 Mesorhizobium sp. M4A.F.Ca.ET.020.02.1.1
GTACACCGGGGTAGGGGCCACGCTTCCGGGGCGTACCCGCTGAGCCGCCGCAAAAGTCTCAGGCAAACCTCCCAAGGGCCGCACAGTTGCACATGGACAACTTAGTAAGGCCGACAGTTTGCGCAGCCGTAACGTGGTGACAAGCCTCGGCGATTCTTCCATGTCGTTGCGTGCCATCCAGCATCTGCAGAGTCAAAGTTCCAGGAGCGAAGCCACGCAGCCGTTAACCTTAACCAGACGTAAACAGACGCGGGCCTAGGGGCTTCCAAAACAACGATCCGCGAGGGCAGGGGAGGGGACATTCCACGCCGCGACGCTTACCCAGCTCCTCTGCAGCATTGACAAGACTGTCGACTGTTTGACCTGACCCCAGCGCGAAGCTGGATCCAATCGAGGCCACACCATCAAGCCGGGTCAGATTCTGCTTCAAGAACGTCGCCCGGCAGGTCCTTGACCACCGCCCGCATAGGGAAGGGGCTTTTCCTACAACCCGGACGCCCCCCGGTGACGCTGAATGATCGTGACTGATATGTGCGCGCTGGCGGCCGTAACCGATCGGATAACGACGTCCACGCACGGGTCCACCAACTCGACTGGCCGGGTTGAAAATTGACCTTCTGTGTAATACCTGTCTAGAATACGGTATTACCAAGAGGCAACCATGACCACCACTGTTACAGCCAAGGGACAGGTGACCATCCCGAAGCCAGTTCGTGATCTTCTCGGCATCGTTCCTGGGAGCAAGGTCGATTTCCGTCGCGCCACCGATGGTAGCGTGGTGCTCGAGCGCGCCGATAAGAAGCAGCCGCCGAGCCGCTTCGCTAAATTGCGTGGCCATGCTGGCCCGGGGGTCGATACCGATGCGATCATAGCGCTGACGCGTGGTGAAACGTGACGCTGGTCGACACCAACGTCCTTCTCGATCTTGTCACTGACGATCCGAAATGGGCGGACTGGTCACTTTCTCAGCTTGAAGCAGCGAGCCTTGATGGGCCGTTGCTGATCAATGACGCGGTTTATGCCGAGCTTGCTGTTCGGTATGAACGCATCGAGCACCTCGAGGCATTTGTCGATGGGGCAGGGCTCGAAATGTCGCCGATGCCGCGTGCCGCCC
This sequence comes from Mesorhizobium sp. M4A.F.Ca.ET.020.02.1.1, assembly GCF_004022645.1. Classification (NCBI taxonomy): domain Bacteria; kingdom Pseudomonadati; phylum Pseudomonadota; class Alphaproteobacteria; order Hyphomicrobiales; family Phyllobacteriaceae; genus Mesorhizobium; species Mesorhizobium sp. M4A.F.Ca.ET.020.02.1.1. The sequence goes on from NZ_RZOI01000905.1 coordinate 1,115, forward strand.
TGTTTCTGGCGGGCAAGGTCTTTACGCAATATCGGCGCGCCGGCGGATCGAAGACCGGTGTCCTGCCCGACTTCTTCATCGGCGCGCATGCGGCTGTCGCCCGGCTACCGTTGCTGACGCGCGATGTGAGGCGCTACCGGACATCCTTTCCGACCTTGAAACTGATTGCACCAACTGTGTGAGCCGTCGCGGCGGCAGGGGAGGGGCCTTTCTCTGGCACCTAAAGCCCAGACGCCTTGGTGAGATTGACCCTGAACCGATCGCGCCGGCGCTGGTATTTGCGCGTCATTTCCGCGGAGGCATGACCGAGTTGCTTTTGAACGTAGCGTTCGTCGACTTCGGCGGAGGACGCCAGGCCAGATCGTAACGAGTGCCCGGCAAACAGTTTTTCGCGCTGACCTTCCGGCAGATCGCCGCGTACGCCGGCGGCCAGCGCGGTCCGCTTCACAAGGCGCGCTATCTCCTGGTCGTTCAGGCGCTCGGCACCGACCGCCTTGCCCTGGCCCGTGACGCGGCGAAATAGGGGTCCGTGGGCGATGCGCCCGAGCTTGAGCCAGGTCTCCAGCGCCACGACCGGGCAAGTCGCGTCGGACGAGCCACGCCCGACCTCGACCTCTCGCCAGCCGGTTTTGCCACGAAGAGTGACCAGCAGACCCTTCTCCAGGATCTCGATCCAGCCGGAAGAATCCTCGGTCTGGCCGCGGCCGCAATCCAGGCCGACGATTTCGGAGCGGCGAAGGCCGCCGGCAAAGCCGAGCAGCAGCATGGCGCGGTCCCGCAAGCCGCGTAAGCTTCCGCGGTCGAGCGTCTCCAGCATGGCGATCAGGTCCTCGGGCAACACAGCTTCCTTCTGCCGAGGCGGGGCGGCGTGTTTGTTGCGAATGCCGGCCATCACCGTGGCGATATGGCGGTCTTTCCTGTCGAGCGCCTGGCCGCGCTGCGCATAATTCCAGGTCAGCGAGGAGAGC
>NZ_RZOI01000906.1:0-2080 GCF_004022645.1 Mesorhizobium sp. M4A.F.Ca.ET.020.02.1.1
ATGCACCACCCTCAACAAAAGTGCCTACTGCCCCATCTTGTAATCAAGGAACCACTTCTTGTTCAGCGCATCGAGCGTGCCGTCGGCCTTGAGCGAGGCGATCGCGGCGTTGACCGGCTTCACCAGGTCGGATCCCTTGGGGAAGATGAAGCCGAAATCCTCGGTGCCGAGCGGCCCGCCGATGAGCTTGAGCTTGCCTTCGGAAGCGTCGACATAGCCCTTGCCGGCGGTGCCGTCGGTCAAGACGACGTCGACGTCGCCGGATTTGAGTGCCTGTACGGTGGCCCCGAACGTCTCGAACAGTTTGATGCGCGGGTTCTGCTCATTGCCGTCTAGCACGCTGTAGACGGCGGTGTAGAAGGGCGTCGTGCCCGGCTGCGCGCCGATCAGCCCGTCCTTGAAGGCGCCGAAACTCTTGGCGTCGGTGAAGCGGCTTTCGTCGCCGCGCACCAGCATGAACTGCTCCGAGCGCATATAGGGGTCGGAGAAATCGACCTTCTCCTTGCGGTCGTCCTTGATGGTGATGCCGGTCATGCCGATGTTGTACTGGTTGTCGGAAACCGCCTGGATCATCGCATCCCAGGAGGTGTTCTGGTACTCGACCTTGAAGTTCAGCCGCTTGGCAATCTCGTCCATCGCGTCATATTCCCAGCCGATCTGCTTGCCGGTCTTGGAATCGATGAACTGCAGCGGCGGATAGGCGTTTTCCGTCACCACCACCACCTTCTTGCCGCCGAGGTCGGGCAGCGTCTCGGCCAATGCGGCGACAGGCGCGAGAAGGCAAGCCAGCAGGGCTGCCAGCAGCAGTTTCGATTTGGTCATGACACGCTCCCAGAAACTTGAAACGCCCGGCGAATGTGCCGGGCTTGCAGGAAAAATCCGGCGCCGACTTTAGCTTTCCGCAAGCGCCTTGCAAGCCGATCCGCTGCGCGGATGGGCACCAAAGTGGATTCCCGTGCTCTCAACGACGTGGTTTTGGAACGTATCGGGGTGGATCGATTATTCCGTCGCTTCCGAGCTCGACTTGCGCATCTCGGCGACAAAGCGAGTGAGCACACCGTGCAGGGATCGCAGCTCGCCGACCTCGAGTGGCAATTGGCATGCCAGGGCGGCAGGCACCCTGGCTGCCCTCTCGCGCAGGGCCTCGCCCTTGGCCGTCGGCTCGACCAGCACCCGGCGCTCGTCGGCCACATCGCGCCGACGGCTGACGAGGCCGCTGGCTTCCATCCGCTTGAGCAGCGGCGTCAGCGTCGCCGAATCCAGGCCTAGCGCCTCGCCAAGCGCGCCCACCGTGCTCGGCGCGCGCTCCCACAGCACCAGCATCGCCAGATATTGCGGATAGGTGAGGCCCAGCGGATCGAGCAGCGGCCGGTAAAGCTTGGTCATCAGCCCGCTCGCTGAATAGAGCGCGAAGCAGAGCTGCTGATCCAGCCGCGGAACGGCAATCGCCCCGGCTCTATCCGCCGGGACGTCGCTGACGGTCGCTGTGATCTCTGTCGTCATGCTGCCTTTGCCGGAAGCGCCACGGTCGAAAGCGCCACCTCGATATTGCCCCTGATGGCGTTGGAATAGGGACAGATCTGGTGCGCCGCCGATACAAGCGCTTCCGCGCCCGCCGGATCAAGGCCTTTCGTCTCCGCCGCCAGCGACACGCCGAGCCGGAAGCCGCCCTGGTCGTTGGGATGGAGGCTGACGGTGGCCGTCACCGCGGCGTCTTCGAGCGGCAGCTTCTGCTTGCGCGCGACGAAGCGGATCGCGCTTTCGAAGCATGCGGCGTAGCCGGCGGCGAAAAGCTGCTCCGGATTGGTGGCGCCGCCCTGCCCGCCCAGCTCTTTCGGCATCGCCAGATCGACCTTGAGCAGGCCGTCGCTGGTTTCGGCGTGGCCGGCGCGGCCGCCGGTGACGCGAGCCTGAGTGGTGTAGAGTGCAGACATGTGTGGTCTCCTGTTATTTTGTACACGATTATTTAGTGTACAAGATAGTTTGTCGTCAACGTCCGCGCCCGGATTTTTGGACGGAAAGCCTTCACGGCTACGTGAACGTGTCCAGGAAACGAAAAAAGGCGGCCGAGGCCGCCTTT
>NZ_RZOI01000907.1:0-2077 GCF_004022645.1 Mesorhizobium sp. M4A.F.Ca.ET.020.02.1.1
GCTGGCCCTCAAAGGGCCGCGCTCGATCTTCCCGGCGCTGTTCCATCGCCGCTCTGCAGCGGAAGCGCGGCGCATCGATGACATACTCGGCATCATCCGTCTCGGCGATAAGCGCGCGGAGCTGGCCGCCAGCCTCAGCCATGGCCAGAAGCAATGGCTGGAGATCGGCATGCTGCTCGCGCAGGACCCGAAGCTGCTGCTGGTCGACGAGCCGGTCGCGGGCATGACCGATGCCGAGACGGAGGAGACGGCGCGCCTGCTCAAGGATATCGCGCGAGATCATTCAGTCATCGTCGTCGAGCACGACATGCATTTCGTGCGCGAGCTCGGCGTCAAGGTCACCTGCCTGCACGAAGGCTCGGTGCTGTCCGAGGGTTCGCTCGATTTTGTCTCGGCCGACGAGCGTGTCGTCGAAGTCTATTTGGGGCGTTGAGCATGATCTGGCGGGTCTCGTTCCACCGTTTCGACCTTTCCTTCCTCAGGCGCTGGAGAAGGCGCTGACCATGCTCGAAGTTTCCAACGCCACGCTGCATTACGGTGCCGCCCAGGCGCTGCGCGGTGTTTCGCTGAAGGCCGGCGCCGGCAAGATCACCTGCGTGCTCGGCCGCAACGGCGTCGGCAAGACCAGTTTGATGAGATCGATCGTCGGCCACCACCGGCTGACGAGCGGAAGCGTTGCCTTCGAGGGGAAGGCGCTCGACCGGAGCGCGGCGTATGACCGCGCCCGGTCGGGCATCGCATTCGTGCCGCAGGGCAGGGAGGTCTTCCCGCTGCTGACGGTACGCGAGAATCTGGAGACCGGCTTCGCGCCGCTGAAACGGGCCGACCGCAACATCCCGGCGCATGTCTTCGAGCTGTTCCCGGTGCTGAAGCAGATGCTCGGCCGTCGCGGCGGCGATCTCTCCGGCGGCCAGCAGCAGCAGCTCGCCATCGGCCGGGCGCTGGTGACGCGGCCGAAGCTGCTCGTGCTCGACGAGCCGACCGAAGGCATCCAGCCCTCGATCATCAAGGACATCGGCCGCGCCATCCGCTACCTGCGCGACCAGGCCGGCATTGCCGTGCTTCTCGTTGAGCAGTATCTCGACTTCTGCCGCGAGCTTGCCGACGAGGTCAACATCATGGACCGCGGGCAGATCGTCCACACCGGCCCCGCTGAAGACCTCGATCGCGCGGATGTCCGGAAGTTCCTGACGGTGTAGCTCGCCTTCGTCATTCTTGGGCGTAGCAAGGAGCGAAGCGACGGGGCGCAGATCCAAGGATCCATGCCGTGACATCGGCGGAAGATTGCGGCGGTCCAGAATAAAAACCGTTCAACCTCGCTCCTGCCATCCTAGAATCTGCACCATTAGTAGCGCTTCCAAGTAACGGCAGGGATCCTTGGGTCTTCGCTCCGCTTCGCGCTGGCTGCGGCCAAGGATGACGAAGTCATTGACGGCTCTGGCGTGTTTAATACCGCATGCTAGTCTTTTCTTGGCCTTGGTGAGTCGGCCGCTTTCCGTACCAGTCGCGAATGAGGGGGAAGGTGCTGGCCGGCCGGCAAGTTCCACGCAAGCAAGCAAGCCTAGCTTTCCCCGCAGTGATTGTCGGTCAATGCGTCCAAACAATCTTGCCAGGGGGAAGGCGATGGAGCGTTTTGTCGAAGACTACCAGAAGCGACGCCTCACCGAGCGCGTCGACATCATCACCGCCATCAACATCCTGCGGTCGCAGGGCTACGATCGGGACGAATTGATCGGCGAAATGACCAAGGTTTTCTATGTCGACCTCGATGCCTACAACGAGGTGATGGCGCACTGAAGCGAAGGCAGGCCGGGCGCTAGCTCGCTCGCCGCAGCGTCGCGGCAAGCACGCGGTTGCGGCCGCCGCGCTTGGCGGCATAGAGCGCCTTGTCGGCGGCGCTGAGCACCTTGTCGAAGCTGATGCCGTCCTGGCTGCCGAAGGCGTAGCCGGCGCTGACCGTGCAGGACAGCGGGCGCGTCTCGGTTTCGATGTGGCGCGCGGCGAAGGATGCACGGATGCGCTCGGCGGCGAACTCGACCTTCTCGGGCAAGGTGCGCTTGAGCACCAGCGCGAATTC
>NZ_RZOI01000908.1:0-2071 GCF_004022645.1 Mesorhizobium sp. M4A.F.Ca.ET.020.02.1.1
GCGCGAGACCGAGCGACGGCTCGTCGATGGCGATCAGCGAGGCACGCGTCATCAAAGCCCGTCCGATTGCCAGCATCTGCTGTTGGCCCCCCGAAAGAAGGCCGGCAGGGTCGCGCAGCCGGGGCTTCAGGGCCGGCAGCTCGGTGAGCACGAAATCCATGTCTTCGTCGATCCCGTCGCGATCGCGCCGCAGATAGGCGCCAATCGCAAGGTTCTCGGCGACCGACAGCGATCCGAATATCTCTCGCCCTTCGGGCACAAGCGTGAAGCCAAGGCGCACGAGCGCCTCACTGCGCAGCCCGGCAGTCGGCGTGCCGGCAAGCGTAATCTTGCCCTGGCTTGGCGCCAGCACCCCGGCGACAGCGCGCAACAGCGTGGACTTGCCCGCTCCGTTAGGACCGGCAAGGAAGACGATCTCGCCTTGTCCCACCTCGAGCGTGACGTTGCGGACTGCGGTGAGCGGACCGTAGCTGACGCTGACGTCGGAGAGCGCGAGCAGGCTCATGCCGCAACCTCCGCACGCGCGGCTTCCTGACGCTCCAGCGAAGTGCCCAGATAGGCCTCGCGCACAGCGGTGCTGGCGCGGATGGCATCGGGCGGGCCGACGGCGATCTCGGCGCCGCTGTCCAGGACGTGGATATGATCGCACACCGAGAACACCAGCGTGATGTTGTGCTCGACCAGGAGCACGGCGACGCCGAGCTCCTCATGGATGCGTCGGATGAGTGCGCCCAGTTCGATCGCCTCCTGCTGCGACATGCCGGCCGCCGGCTCATCGAGCAGCAGGAAGGCAGGTTTCTCAACAATCGCGCGAGCGATGGCCGTCCTGCGCTGGTCGGCATAGGAGAGCGTGCTCGCGCGCCGGTCGCCGAGCGCGGCGTTGCCGATCCAATCGAGTGTGGCATCCGCCGCCTTGTCGGCCTGGCCCCGCGAGCAGCCAAGACCAACGGCGGCAGCCGCGACATTCTCATGCACGGTCAATGTCGAAAACAGCCGACCTGCCTGGAAGGTCCGGCTTATCCCGCGCCGGCGCAATTCGCTTGGCGCCAGACCGAGAAGGCTCTGGCCGTCGAGCGTGACGTCGCCGGCGGTGGGCGCGATCATGCCGGTCAGCACATTGATGCAGGTGGTCTTACCCGCGCCGTTCGGCCCGATCAACCCGATGACGCCACGCCCGCCCAAAGCTAGCGACACGCCGCGCAGCGCCTTCAGTCCCCCGAAGGACAGATCGACCGATTGGAGGGCAAGCTCACCCATCGCCCTATTTGTCCCAGAAAGCCACGGTGCGCTTCTCGAATGCGGCCCGATATTGACGCGTGGTCTTCGGCAGCAGCTCGCCGCTGCCCCAATCGAGGATGACGGCATGCCTGCGGATCGCGTCCAGCATGCCGATCTCGCCTGCGCGATAGCGCGTCGCGACGACCTCTGCATCCTCTCGTGCCCATGCCAGGCGATTGGCACGGATATGGGTGCGCTCGGCCCGCGTGGCCTCGTCGTCGATCTCGTATTCGAGGAGGTCTTCGTCGACGGCGTGGATGACAACGCCATAGTCGGTCTTTGCGCGTCCGACGGTCACATAGCCGTCGATCACATCCTCGCGGACGGCCCCCGGATCCCGCTCCAGCGGATCGCCGAAGCCCCCGCCGCCCGACGTTGGCCGGCTGAAGTGATCGCCAGGCCCGACCGGCACGTCGGAGAAGACCGCGCCCATCCATTGTCCTTTGTCTGATCCGGCGCGCGTCAGCGTGATGCCATGCGGCAATCCTGGCAAGCCGCCCTGAATGCCCCACACCACCGACCGCTCGCGATCGCAGATGTAGGACATGACGGTGGCGTCGACTTCGAGCATCGTGCCGCGCTTGATCACGCCGACGCCGCCCCGCCATTTGCCGGGACCAGCCGAGTCAGGCAGGGCCTGATACTCGTCGGTGATGATCGGCGAACCGCGTTCCTGGCCTTCAACGGGCTGCGAGCGCAGGCCGGTGCCGAACAGGAAGGTCGTCAGATTGCAGCCGTCCTTGCCGTTGCGCCCGCCCCAGCCGCCTGGCAGCCAGTCATAGAACATGAAGGT
>NZ_RZOI01000909.1:0-2067 GCF_004022645.1 Mesorhizobium sp. M4A.F.Ca.ET.020.02.1.1
GGCGCGGCCGATGACGGTCGCACCTCTCATCCGCCCGTCGCCATCAGGATCTCGATACGCCGGTTGGCGGCCGCCAGCGGATCGGCCGCATCCTTCGGCTGGCGGTCGGCGAAGCCCGCGACCTCGGTGATGCGGCGCTCGTCGACGCCGCCGCGCACCAGCATGTAATAGGCCGAATGCGCGCGCGCGGTGGACAGGCGCCAATTGTCGTAGGTGTCGCTGCGGAACGGCCGTGAATCGGTATGGCCGTTGATGCTGATCGTGCCTTTCTGGCTGTTGACTATGCGGCCGATCTTCTCCATGGCCAGCACCAGCTCGCGGCGCGGCAAGGCCGAGCCGATCTCGAACATGCCGAAATCCAGCTGGTCGGTGATCGAGATGACGACGCCCTTGTCGGTCGCTTCGACCGAGACGCCGTCATGCAGCTTGTCGCCGGGCTTGAAGGCTTCCGCCAGCTGCTGCTTGACCTCGGCCGCGGCCTGGACCGTAGGGGCGCTCGGCGCCTTTTCGCCGGCATCGGGCTTTGATGCCGCCTCGGCCTTCGCGGCTTCCAGCTTCGCGGCCTCGGCCTTCTCCTCGCCCTTGGCGGCTTCGCTTGTCGCGGCTTCGCCCTTCGCGGCCTCACTCTTCGCCGCTTCGGCCTTTGCCGTCTGCGGCTTGGCGTTCGCTTTGTCGGGAGCCGTTTTCGCCAGGGGTTCGAGCGGCGCGTCGATCACCGGCGGCGCCGGAGGCACAGCCTTGACCTTCGGCACCTGAGTCTCAGCGACCTTTTCGCCAGGCTTTGCTGGATCGCCATCGATCTTGGCGCGCTCGGCGCTTGCCTCGGCGCCGGGCGCGGCAACCTGCTGCGACCAGAAGTCCGGCGCGAAGGGATCGCGGTAGGAGTCGCCGCCGGAAGCGCCGGTCGCGGGGCCGGCATTCTGCGCGCCGCCTTCGCCCTTGGCGCTGACATTCTGCATCACACCGGTATCGGTGGCGATCTCCGACAGCACGGCGTACGGATCGGCAAACAAATGTTCGTCGGAAAGGTCGGAGTTCTGCGAGGCTTCCTTCGTCTGCCTGCGATCCGAGGATCCGGCCCCGCCCTTGCCGTCCTCGCCGGCCTTGCTGGCGCCGTCCTGCGGGTTGTCGGCCGTCAGCCCGACCTTGCTCGGACCGTCGCCGAGGTCCTCCAGGCCCTTGCGGCTGGAATTGCGGTCGATCAGCTCGACCGGATTGAAGTAGCTGGCGACGGCCGCCTTGGTCTGCTCGTTGGCGGCATTGATCAGCCACATGACCAGGAAAAAGCACATCATGGCGGTCATGAAGTCGGCGAAGGCGATCTTCCAGACGCCGCCATGATGACCGTCGTCGTGACCGTCATGATTGCGCTTGACGATGATGATCTCGTGCCTGGCCTCACCGGCATCGACAGCGCTCATGAGAGAACCTCGGACAGCGAAGCCGACCACTCGGCGATGCGCGTCTCGAACACCGCCTCGTCGATGACGACGGCCAGGTCGAAGCCGGGCGACTCGACGAAATCGAGCTGGGAGGCGCGCGTGCCGAGCGAGGCCGCCAGCGTTTCGAACAGGGACAGCGGACCGCGCACGGCGATGCGCACCGCCTCGGAGTCGGCGACGGCCTCGCGGATCGTGCGCGCAAGCGCGTCCAGAGAGCGCTTCTGCAGGTCATCGCTGACCATGCCGCCGATGATGCGGGCAAGGGTGGCGCCGACGAGTTCGGTGACACGCGCCTCCATGGCATCGATGCGCGTGGCGACGGCCTGGCCGACATCGCCGCCGAAGCCTTCGAGAAAGACCTTTGCCTCGTCGGCGTTGGCCTGGCGCTCGGCGTCGAGCGCGGCGTGGTGGGCAGCGGCGAGGCGCGCCTCGAGCGCCGTTTCCGCATCGGCGACCGCTTCGGCGATCAGGGTGCCGATGTCTGCCTGAGGCGCGGGTTCGTCCGGCTTGCGTTCGGGTTCGGCCGCGGCCTGCGGCTGACCGGCGCGGGGACTGCGGGTTCCGAAATCGGGCAGAAGATCGAAGAGGGCTGCTGAGGGCATGGTCTATCCGGCGACTTCCTGGG
>NZ_RZOI01000090.1:0-13497 GCF_004022645.1 Mesorhizobium sp. M4A.F.Ca.ET.020.02.1.1
GATCGCGTCTTCACTTTCAAGATACGGGAAGGGCATAAATGGTCTGACGGTGGCACGCTGACGCCGGAGGATTTTCGCTATTGTTGGGAAGATGTCTGGCTGAACGATGAGCTTTCGCAAGGCGGGCTCGCCCCAGCCCTGCTGGCTGACGGCAAGCCGCCGCGCTTCGACATCGTCGATCCGTTGACGGTCCGCTATAGTTGGGATGCGCCCAATCCCGACTTCCTGCCCAAGCTCGCTGCTGCTTCGCCGCTATCGCTTGTTCTGCCGGCCGCCTATCTCAAGCAGTTCCACAAGAAATATCAGGATCCATTCCGGCTCGCCGGCCTGATGAAGGAGAACCGGGCCAAGAAATGGACGCTCCTGCATATCCGCATGTCGCGGCAGTATCGCCCGGAGAACCCGGATCTGCCGACGCTCGATCCCTGGCAGAACCGGACCAAGCCGCCGGCCGAACAGTTCGTCTTCGAGCGGAACCCGTTCTTTCATCGAATAGACGAGAATGGCCGGCAACTACCCTATGTTGACCGCATCGTCATGAATGTCAGCTCGTCGGCGATCATTTCCGCCAAGACCGGTGCGGGCGAGAGCGACCTGCAAAGCATGGGAATTGACTTCGCCGACTACGCCTTCCTGAAGGACGCGGAGAAGCGGTACCCGGTGAAGATGCATCTCTGGAAACGCACACAGGGTTCGCGGCTGGCGCTGCTACCCAATCTGAATTGCGCCGACCAGGTGTGGCGTGGCCTTCTTCGCGACGTTCGCGTGCGCCGCGCACTTTCGCTCGCTGTGGACAGGCGCGAGATCAACATGGCCGTGTTCTACGGATTGGCGCAGGAAAGTGCCGATACGGTCCTGCCGGAGAGCCCGCTCTACCGGCCGGAATTTGCCAAAGCCTGGGTCGCCCATGACCCCGACCAGGCCAATGCCCTGCTCGACGAGGTCGGGCTTCAGACGCGTGACGATGACGGCCTGCGGATACTTCCCGATGGACGCCCGGCGCAGATCATCGTGGAAACGGCCGGCGAAAGCACGCTGGAAACCGACGCACTCGAACTCATCACCGATCACTGGCGCAAGATCGGCATTGCGCTGTTTATCCGGACTTCGCAGCGCGACATCTTCCGCAGCCGCGCGCTTGGCGGCCAGATCATGATGTCGATGTGGTCGGGCATCGACAATGGCGTGCCGACCGCCGACATGAACCCGTACCAGCTGGCCCCCACCATCGACGACCAGCTGCAATGGCCGCTCTGGGGTGCTCACTACTTGTCTCACGGCACGCTCGGCGAGGCGCCCGATCTTGCGCCTGTGGTCGAGTTGATGGCTTTGCTCAAGCGCTGGAATGCATCGACCGAAGCCACGGAGCGCGCCGAAATCTGGAATTCAATGCTGTCGATCTACACCGATCAGGTGTTCTCGATCGGCACGGTGAACGGAACGCATCAGCCGGTTCTGGCATCCTCGCGGCTGCGCAATCTGCCTGAAAAGGCGCTCTACGGCTACGACCCGACAGCCTATTTCGGTGTCTACATGCCGGATACATTCTGGCTTGGAGAGACCTGAGCGTGCTTCGATATATTGTCTGGCGCATCGCCGTGATGGTTCCAACGCTGCTGGTCATATCGGCGCTGGTGTTCACGATCATCGAACTTCCCCCTGGCGACTATTTCGACAGCTATGTTGCCGAGCTTCGGGCTCAGGGCGAAGCGGTGGATTCCGATCGCATCGAGATGATGCGCAAGGACTATGGTTTCGACAAGCCGCCGATCATTCGCTACTTCTACTGGGTCGGCGGGATGCTGCACGGCGATTTCGGCTATTCCTTCGAATATGAGCTGCCAGTTCGCGACGTCGTCGGGGAGCGAATGTGGCTGACCGTGCTGGTTTCCTTCGTCACGATCGTCTTCACCTGGCTCATCGCCTTTCCGATCGGCATGTACTCCGCCACGCATCAATACAGCTGGGGCGACTACGGCCTGACCTTCTTCGGCCTTCTCGGCCTTGCCATTCCGAACTTCATGCTGGCGCTGATCCTGATGTATTTCGCCAATATCTGGTTCGGCACGTCCATCGGCCATCTCATGGACCAGCAATATCTCAGCGAGCCGATGAGCTGGGCCAAGGCGAAGTCGATCCTCGCCCATCTTTGGATCCCGGTTTTGATCATCGGCACCGGGGGCACGGCAAGCATGATCCGGCGGCTGCGCGCCAACCTGCTGGATGAGCTACACAAGCAATATGTCGTGACCGCGCGCGCCAAAGGCCTTCATCCCTTTAAGGCGCTGGTCAAATATCCGCTGCGCATGGCGCTTAATTTCTTCATTTCGGACATCGGCTCCATCCTGCCGGCCATTATCTCCGGCGCTGAAATCACGGCGATCGTGCTGTCTTTGGAAACGACCGGGCCGATGCTGATCAAGGCGCTGCAGAGCCAGGACATGTATCTGGCGGGGTCGTTCCTGATGTTCCTCGCTTTCCTGACGGTCATCGGAGTCCTGATTTCCGACCTGGCGCTGGCGCTGCTTGATCCACGAATTCGTTTGCAGGGCGGCAGCACCAAATGAACACGCAATCGCCGCTGCCCGCTCCGGGTGCCCCACTGCAACACTACGTTTCCATCGCGCCCTTTGACCTGCAGTCGGTCGAGGCGATGACGCCGGAGCAGTCGAAGGTTTTTCAGGCGTCACAGTTGCGGCTGATGTGGTGGAAATTCCGACGGCATCGGCTTGCCCTTATATCCGGCATGTTCCTGGCAGCGCTTTATTTCGGGATACTGATCTGCGAGTTCCTGGCACCCTACAATCTGCACACGCGCAACATGGACTACATCTATTCGCCGCCGCAGCGGGTGCACCTGTTCCACAACGGCCAGTTCGTCGGGCCGTTCGTCTATGGCCGCCAGATGACGCTGGATATGGACACGCTCAAGCGGAACTACATCGAGAGACAGGATGATGTACAGCGGATCCGCTTCTTCTGCAGGGGCGACGGTTATCGGTTCTGGGGTCTGATCGAAGGTGACAGGCACCTTGTCTGCCCTGCCGAAAACGGCCAGCTCTTTCTTGCCGGCACTGACAGGCTAGGGCGCGATGTCTTCTCGCGCGTCATCTATGGCGCACGCATTTCACTGACAATCGGGCTCGTCGGCATCAGTTTCAGCTTCCTGCTTGGCATAGTCATCGGAGGCCTGGCCGGCTATCACGGCGGTATCTTCGACCTGATCGTTCAACGGATAATCGAAATTCTGCAATCGATTCCCAGCATTCCGCTATGGCTGGCTCTGGCCGCGATCATGCCGATGACCTGGAGTCCGATCCTGATCTATTTCGGCATCACCGTCATCCTCGGGCTGCTCGACTGGACCGGACTGGCGCGGGCAGTGCGTTCAAAGCTTCTAGCCTTGCGCGAGGAGGATTACGTTCTGGCCGCGCAATTGATGGGCGCCAGCAGCAGCCGCATTATCCGGCGGCACCTCATTCCCGGTTTCATGTCGCATCTGATCGCGACGGCGACGATTTCCATACCAGGCATGATCCTGGGCGAGACGGCGCTCAGCTTCCTCGGGCTCGGACTGAGGGCGCCGATAACCAGCTGGGGCATCCTGCTCACCGAGGCGCGCAGCGTCAGCGTGATCGCGTTCTATCCATGGCTGCTTTTGCCGATGCTCCCCGTCATTCTCGTCATCCTGGCGTTCAACTTCCTAGGCGACGGCTTGCGGGACGCCGCAGACCCCTACAAGTGACATCGCTGTCCCGCCGCGCGCCGGGCCCGCCGGCTGCACCGGCAAGACCCCTGTTGGCAGCCTGTTCGGTTGTTGCGGTGTTGATCGTTCGCCTCTATATGCGGCGAGGCTCGATCGGGGGTTTAACCCGTGAACCGTTATGGTCGCGGGCATTGCCGATCACTTGAGCCGGTTCAGGACACAGACGCATATGTCTCGCCTCGAGAGCTTCATCCGCAGGCTGACCGCACAGCGCGACATTCTCGATCAAGTCTGCGCGGGGGTGGCGAAGATCGAGGGCCCCGTGCTCGAACTCGGCCTCGGCAACGGCCGGACGTTCCATCATCTGCGCGAGCGCCTGCCCGGACGCCGGATCGTGGCATTCGACCGCGCGCTCGCCGCGCACGCCAGCTCAATCCCCGAAGCTGAAAACCTTGTGCTCGGCGAAATACGCGAGACGGCGAACAGGTTCATTGGCATAGACGCCGCCCTTGTTCATGCCGACATTGGCACCGGCTATGAAGATCGCGATGCAGTGACCGCTACCTGGCTTCCCGATCTGACCGCGCGCCTGCTTCGCGTCGGCGGCATCGCGGTCAGCGGCACGCCGCTCGACCACCCGCAGTTGCAGCGCCTCTTGCCGCCGCCTTCGGTGCCCGCAGATCGTTATTTTATCTATAGGCGCGTGTAAGAGCCGGAACGACTCAGGTCTTCAAGGGATCGTATATACTGCTATCTCTCGCTCAATGCCGCGCAGCGAGACCTCGTGGGCTACGGGCGTCAGCGCGTTCCTGTGCAACAGGTCGGCGGTGAGATTGTCGTCGACCACCGCGCGAGTGGCGAAGATCGCCTGTGCGTTGGCAAGGTTCTGGACCCGCGACGCAATGTTGACCGTCTGGCCGAAATAATCCTGCCGCTCGTTCAAAGACACGGCGATGCAGGGGCCGGCATGGACGCCGATCTTGAGCAGCAAATCCTCGCGCCCGCTCGTGTCGTTGAGCGCACGCATCGCATCGCGCATCCTGAGGGCCGCGGCAATCGCACGATCGGGCGTCGCGAAGGTCGCCATAACCGCATCACCGATCGTCTTTACCACCGCGCCGGCCTCCGCCGCCACGATCTCGTGCAGAATCTGGAAATGCGCGCGCACGAGATCGAAGGCCGCAAGGTCGCCCACCCGCTCGTAAAGCGCGGTCGATCCGCGCAGGTCGGTGAACAGGAAGGTCAGGCTGGTAATCTTCAGGCGCTGGTCGATGTCGAGTGTATCCGTGCGATAGAGATCGCGGAACGTCTGGTTGGTGAGCAGGCGCTTGGCGGTGAGGAAGGGCCGGCGTTTGCCCAGGAAATCATGCAATGCCTCGCCGGCGATGAAGACCGTCGGCAGCACGCGGGTTTCGGTCCTGTTTTCCAGCGAAATGCGCAACGGGCCAGGTTGCATCTCCAGCGTCTGGTTCTGGATATGGTCGCGGTCGAAGACTAAAGAGAGACTTCGGCGCTCCTTTGTTGGTTCGCCCTTCACGTCGATGAACTGCGCTGAATGGGTGACCGGCTCGAAGACGATAATGAATTCGGACGGAAGCTGTATGGGCAGAACCGCCTTTTCACCGGGCGCTAGTTCGATATCCTCCAGCGAGAACGCTTCCAGCTTTTTCGCGAAATCCTCATCCGGGACATCGACGCCGGACGCCCAGTAGATCTGGCGGAAATATTCCACCATCGGCAGTTCGTGTGGATTGTGGGCCGCAATCCTGCGTATGCGGGGACTGACGGTGAATGTCACCTCGACCATCTCGTCGAGGGTCGGCGAATAGCCCTGCGAGCACAGTGCGCAGCTGTATTCGTCCTTCTGAAGGGTTTTCAGCGTGGCGTTGGTGTCGAGCACGCCGCCACAGCCGGGGCACAGGACATTCCAGGAAATGTCGAAGATGCCGACCCGCGCAGCATGGAGAAAGGCGCTTATGGCGCGCTCCTCGTCGAGGCCATGCTTGCTGGCGAAGGCCAGCGTATTGATGCGGCAAAGTTCACGGTCCTCGCCCTCCGCGATGGTTCGCTTGATCGCTTCGATTGCCAGTGGATCGACATCGGTCGATTGCCGCAGAAGCGAGAACAGATCCTGGGCTTCGTTCATCGTGCAGGCTCCGGAAAATGCGCCCTCGAGGCGAGTTGACCGGACCGCGCTTTGGTCCGAGTGCCCCATTTTACGTCGAAACGGACCGTACGGCCATTCGAATAGATGAGCCTGGTGACAGTTCAATTCCCATTCGGCAGATTTTCACCGGCCGCAAGCGGCACTTTGATGGTATATAGGCATTCATCTTTGGGGCTCGCTCCCATGCCGACATCCAACAACCCACCGTTTCCCGCGGCCCTGCGCCTTTTCTCTGTGGCGGTCATCATCGTCTTGATCGTGGGCGCGGGCCTGTTTTTCGCGCCTGTGCTGGTCAAGCCGCGCTGGCCTTGGGCCGTCACGCCGTTCAATGCCCGCTTCCTCGGCGGCTTCTACACCGCCGAAATGGTCGTGATGGCGGCGCTCCTGTTGTGGAATCGCTGGTCGCCCGGCAGGCTCGTGCTCGTCATGGCCTTCATCTTCACCGTCATCGTGTCGGCGGCTTCATTCATCAATCTCGGCTATTTCAACTTCGAGCGCAAAGCACCGTGGCTCTGGTTTTTGGTCTATCTTGGCTCGGTCGCGGTATCCGGGGTGTTCCTGTGGCGGGCCAGGGCGCGTCCTTCGGCAAAAGGCGTGACGTTAAGCGCCGCATGGCGCGGCTACATGCCGGTGGAATCGGCGATCCTTGGGCTCTATGGCGTCGGTCTGCTGCTGTTTCCCCTGACATTCAGCAGCACCTGGCCATGGCCGGTCGATGCCTTCCACGCTCAGGTCTATAGCGCCATCTTCCTCGCCGGTGCGGGCGGCATATATCTTGTGTGGAGAAGCGCGCCGCGCGAGGAACTGCTGGTGCTCGGCCTGGCGCAGTTTCTGGTTGGCCTGCTTGCCATCCTTGGCCTCGTCATCACCGACGCCGCGGTGCACCGGATCGGCTGGACGGCGACCGGAACATTGGCGTGGCTCGCCCTTTTCGGCTGGATCGGCATCAGCGGCGTCTTCAAACTGTACGTCGCCTCTCGTTACTTTGGCTCGCAATCGGCATCATAGATTGCAGAGACGGCTGGATTTTCAGGTGACGTCCGGTGCATCGTGCCCAGCCGATTACCATAGAGCATTTCATCGTTCCAAAGGAAACGGCGAACTGCTCTATCTTTGTTCGGACGCAATTCCGGGCGGAAAACCGCTTACACTTTCCTGGAATTGCTCTAGCCGGGAACGCCATGAACAGCACGACTTCGCCATCCTCCGAGAAAATCCAGCCGCAGCTCCGACCCGTGCGGCCAAGCGATGCGGAGGCGCTTTGCACGATCTTCAACATGCCGGGCTTCCGCTGGGGCACTTTCAGGATGCCCTTCGAGAGGGTGGAGCAGGTGGAGCGGCGCATCGCCAAGTCCGGCCAGGAAACCACCTGGATCGTTGCGGAGCTGGACGGCAAGGTCGTCGGCCATGGCAGCTTGGTCGTGCAGGGTTCGCCGCGCCGTTCGCATATCGGCGAGATCAACATCGGCGTCGACGATGCCTTTGTCGGCAAGGGCATTGGCTCTGCCATACTTGGCGCGCTGCTTGACGTGGCCGACAACTGGCGGGCCCTGAAACGGGTCGAATTGACGGTCTATGCCGACAACGAACCGGCCATCCGTCTCTACACCAGCCACGGTTTCGAGGTCGAAGGTCGGCATGTGAAGGCCGGCTTTACCGACGGGCAGTACCACGACCTGCTGAGCATGGCCCGGCTGCGATTCTAGGATCCGCTGTATGGTCTTAACTGTCTGGTCTCCCTTGGCGTTTGCACCGCAAGCGGCTAGACGGGACCAATGACCGCCGTCTTTGATCCACCCCCTACGCCCCCGGCGGAAATTCTGGCGGTGCTTTCGCTGCTCTGCCCGGAAGTGGTGCGTGACATCGAGCAGAACTGGAATTCACAGGTTTCCGATTACGCCCGCCATCTGTGGCGGCCGGTGGCAAGGCCTGCATCAGGCCCGGCGATCGCTGCCCGCTCGATCCTGCGCGAAGTCCTGCATCAGCGCCTCAGTGTGATTGTGCAGCCTGAGGAGATCGGCAAGGCCCTCGAAGAGTTCGAGCACAGACCGGTGATTCAGTCCGGCCTGCATTGCCTGCTTCTGATGGACCGGATCACCTTCGATGCCCTCCTGCTTGCCTGGCTCGGCGCGGTCGAAAGCGGGCTGTCGGCCTTCTTCGCTTTCATGGGAACGACGATGACCATGGAGACAATTGGCCGGGAGGGGCCGGGCTGGCTCGATGTCGGCGACGACAAGGTCAACCTGTTTGGCATGGGCCGCCACAAACTGTGCCGCAAAAGCGCCTGCGCGGCCGGTCCCGTCTCCCTCAACAAGCGTGCGCTCGAAGCAGTCGGCGATGAAACCGATGCCAGCCGCTGGCTGGGCACGCTGCTTGCCAGCCAAAACAAGGTGTTTGGAACCGCTGCCGATGCGCTGACAGCCCTCAACGAGGATCTGGTCACCAATTGGGATCGTTCCGGCATGGCCCTGCC
Source organism: Mesorhizobium sp. M4A.F.Ca.ET.020.02.1.1 (assembly GCF_004022645.1). Classification (NCBI taxonomy): domain Bacteria; kingdom Pseudomonadati; phylum Pseudomonadota; class Alphaproteobacteria; order Hyphomicrobiales; family Phyllobacteriaceae; genus Mesorhizobium; species Mesorhizobium sp. M4A.F.Ca.ET.020.02.1.1. The sequence goes on from NZ_RZOI01000090.1 coordinate 8,347, forward strand.
GGTTTTCATCGATGATCGGCTCGCCGCGGTTGCTGTAGCGCGGCATCTGGAAGATGACGGCAGCCTTCTTTCCAAGCTGCTCATCGAGCCCGCAAGACGCCAGCGCCTCGAGCATGCCTTGCAAGAGGCCGCATCGGGACCATTCGGCAGATTCCTGCCCAATGCCACGGACTATTTCTGGGGTATCCGCGAGCAGCGAGTACGCAAGCTCGTGCTGAAGAACGGGCACCTGATCGAGCCTGACAGGCCGCATGGTCTTTCCATCCCGTTCGAGCGGCCGCAGCTTGGGCAGGCGCTGCTGGATGGCGTGCTGCTGCCGAACTTGTTCCTGATGTTCCTCGCCCTTGCCATATTGCCGCGGGTGCGGGTCGTGGGCGGCCTGAGGCAGATCGGCTATGTAGCGCTTTTCCACTCGATCCTGCTGGCTGCGCTAGACGAAAACGTGCCGCAAGAGCGCGATCTGGCTGCGGAGCTGCAGGTACGGGAAAATGCCTGGGGCACTCGGGTCATTGATGAGAAGACCTCGGTCCGCGAGCAGCTTGCCGGCTTGCCGGAGGGGGCGCTCTTCCCGGACTTGCTTCGGCAATACCGATTGCGGACATTTGCCGAGACGACCGAAGACCTGAAACTGGTTCGTGAAAACGCCCGATGGCGCAAGATCGGCCAGGCAGGAATCAAGGCGACCTGAGCCTCTCACGTCAGGCCCTATTTCAGGGGGATGTTCTGGTGCGCAACCGCAAGCGAGGGCGGCGTCTGATCCAGTCGCATCATTCGAGCACCGCCTCGACAATGGCAACAAAGTCATCGAGCGAGCGATCCCCGCGAACCTCGATGCGCGGAAGGTCGATGGGATCGCAATCGAGGTCCGCCGGCCCGTGTCTACCGCCGAAGCCGATCCGATAGCCGCACTCCCTGGCCAGCCGGCCAAGCCTTCGGTCGGTGACAGAGAAGGGCGCCGCGAACGCCGTGGTTGGCCGACCGATCCACCGTTCGATGACCATACGAGAGCGCAGGAGCTCGGCGGCCAGGCCAGAACTCGACAGACCATCGATGGCGCGATGCGTCGCCAGATGGCTTCCGAAGAACGCACCTTCGGCGGAGAGGCGTCGCACCGTCCCGGCGTCCATAAGCTGCGTCGGCGGGCCGATCTCGGCGTCCCAGCGTGCGCTTTCACCCACCAGGTCCGTCACCAGGAACACTTCCGCGGTCAGGTCGTTCGCGCGCAAGGTCGGCCAGGCATGGTCGGCAAAGTTCTGGAAGCCGTCATCGAAGGTGATGAGCACCGGGCGGCCAACGAAAGGGCTGCGGTTGGCGATGAACCCTTCCAACTGCTCGGAATTAATCGCGTGAAAGCCATTGGCGCGCAGCCATCTCATCTGGCTGGCGAATGCGGTGGGCGTGAGCCGAAAGCGGGCGAGCGCGGCCGGACCATCGTCGGAGACGCTGTGATACATGAGGACAGGGATACGCTGCCGCCGCTCGTTACGCGCGACGTCGCGGCGCAAGGCCCGCGCCCCGCCCCAGACGATATTTCGCGCGACGCTGATTTCGATAGGCGCGCGGATTGGCACATAATCGATCACCGGTTCCGTCGCCACATCGTCCGGCGACAGCCGGCGGAAGCGGTCAATACGGTAGAGCTCGGTCTGGATCGATTGCTCGAGCACGAGACCTTCGGTCGCTGCCAGCGTCTCCGAGATCGCTTTTGCACCGAATGTGTTCCAGTCGAAGCCCGTCCTTTCAACATTGTCACGCAGCACGAATGCGTGCGCGCTGATGAAACTGCCGCCAGGCGCCAATGCTTCGGCGAATTTTTTGGCGATGCGCCGCAGCTCGGCGAGATCATCCAGATAGTAGAGCACTTCCGAACAGAAGATCAGATCCATCCCACCCGGCAGCGTGTCGGCAGCGAAATCCAGTACGCCGAACTCAACATTCGGCTGATCGCTGCATCGCGCGCCCGCCCGCTCGATGGCTATGGCGGAGATGTCAGTTGCGGTCAAACGGCCCACACGCGGCGCCAGCTGCCGCGTGAAGTGGCCCTCCGCGCAGGCCAGCTCAAGCGCCCGTCCGATGGGACCGGCAGGAAGGATTTCGAGCTGCCGCTCATATTTTTCCTGCTCATAGCGCGAACCGTAGCTCCAGGGATCCTCGGTCGCGAAATAGCTATTCCAGAACGCCGTGCGATCACTCCTATCCGTGGTCCGTGCTCGGCGCGGCGTTGCAGGAGGTTCTGCGGGTTCGGCGCTCGACCGAACCAGCTCCAGCGCTTCCGCGGCCAATTGCGCGAGTTTGCCGAAGTGGCTGTCCGGATCAGACCGGCGTTCCGCTGTGGATAATGCCTCGGCACTGTCTGAAAGCCGGTCAGGGGGCAGGATGTCCAGGATCAATTCGATCCAATGATCCGTTGTCACTGTTCCGAGTACGCCGAACTGCACGACAGCGTCGATCTGGCCATCCATGATCAGATGGGCATAGATTTGATCGGTTCCTTCCGGCAGTTCGGTCGAGGTCGGATTTCGAGCGTCGACGCGAAGTCCAAGTGTCCGCGCCAGACTGCGCGGCGCGGCAAGATCGTCGGCCTCGAGAAGCATCTGCTCAAGGTGATACTGGACGCGGCGAGCCGCGGCGGCATTGTCCCAGACCTTGCCGAGTCCGATAATCAACTCAGTAATAGCGCCGCCGAACCTGTCCCACCTGGCAGCCAATTGCGCCGGCACCGACAGGCTCCCTACCATAAGGCCATCGACGGCCACCCTGGCGATCTCACGCGCCCACTTACGCGCTACCGGAAGCGCGCGCAGGGACTGCGGGTCGATCGGGAGCGAGCTTCGGCCGCAATCCGACGCGGTGTTCCACAACGCGAACCATGCGAGGGCTTCGGAGGCGGAGCAGCCGTTCGCTTCTATCGCACCATTGGCGTGAGCCGCTGCCGGGTCTTTGACCCTGGAATCAGGAGAAAAGCCGCGGGCGATCACGATTCCCGCATCTGCCAGCATCTGCGTCGAATCGCGGGAGAGCGAGTTGGGGCTGATCCGATAGAAAGCGAGCGGCTCGTCGACCATTACCCAATTTTTGCCCAGGCGTGCGAGGCGCTGCCACAGATCCCAGTCCTCGCAGGTGCGCAGCGACACATCGAAACCGCCCAACTCGACAATTGTCTCCCGGTCGACCAGCAGCGCGTGAGTACAGACGGCACACTGGCGGGCGAATGTTTCGAAGGGCTGGATCGCGACCTCGGTTGAGATGCTCGACGGGGTGAGTTCGCCATCGGGCATCACACGCCGAGAACCGCAATAGACGGCCGCCGCATCGGCAGCGGTTTCCAGTGCGGCCAGCATTTTCGCAAGGAAGCTGGCATCCACCCAATCGTCCGCATCCAGAAACATGAGCCAGTGGCCGCGCGCTGTCGAAATCCCGCTATTGCGCGCGGCGGCGGCGCTATACGCGCACGACCTCAACGTCCGAAATCGGGCATCGCGCTGCACATAGCCGGCGATGATCGAGGGGGTGCGGTCTGTGGAGGCGTCGTCGACGATGATCGCCTCCCAATCCGCCATTTGCTGATCGAGAAGGCAATCGAGCGCGCGCGCCAGCGTCGCCTCCGCGTTGTGCGCAGGCACCACGATTGAAACCAAGGGGTCATGCGCCACGCCGTCTTACCCGCGCCTGGTTCGAGGGGAGAACAAGGGTTCCGAAACGTAGCCGGCGATTTCCTGGTTCATCGAGCTTTGGTTTTCTTCGGCAAGAGTCGGCTGTCAAAAACGGATGATGGCATCGGATGGCAGTACTGCTCTGTCAAGATCGGCGCGATCCAGAAACAGGCAAAAAGGATCGACCGCAGCTCAAGGCCCGCCCGCTGACTCACCCTGTCATTGCACGATACCGGCTTTGCGGAGCCCGTCCACCGCGACTTCGAAATCGGCAGGGTTCTTGTAGGGCAAGACTTTGCGACGGTATTCCAGCGAATAGTCGGGATTGACGCGAAGCACCTCCTCCCATGCCGCGCGGGCCTCGGCGAAACGGCCCAGATGGCCGTAGCAGGCGGCTAGAAGCGCGCGCGAGACGTCGGTGACGGCGTTGCGAGCCAGCCGTTGCATCAAAAGGTCAACGGCCTCTTCGTACCTCCCTAATTGAAACTGGGCCAAAGCCTGGAAGTGCAGAAGCACGTCCGGAAAGTAGGGATTCAAGGTCTTCCCCCGGGCGAAACTCTCGAGGGCCTCCTCGGATCTGCCCGAATAGTACAGCGCCTCGCCGAGGATGACGTGCCCTTCGGCGAAGTTCGGATTGAGGACTATCGCGCGCTCGGCCTCGTTGATGGCGCCGTCGTGCCGTCGAGTGTACAGCTTGGTTATAGCCAGCGCCCAGTGCGCCCAGGGATTGCTGCCATCCAGCGTTACCGCTTGCGTTGCGACCTCTTCCGCTTGCGCCATCGATTCCGACGGCGACGCACTCCACCTGTTCAGGTAATCGAGTCCGTGCGTGAGGGCGAGGAAAGCGTGGGCAGAGGCAAACGTCGGGTCCAGTTCGATGGCACGTTGCAGGAGGTCGCGGGCTGCGATGTTCGTCTCCCTCGTCAGCCGGTGCCACAGTTCCCGGCCCCGCAGGAAATAGTCATACGCCTCCGTGTCGCGCGAGTGCTCGGGCGCCAGCCGCTGACGGTCACCCTCAGTCAGATTGAGCGCCAGCGCACCGACGATCTGCTGCGTCACGTCGTCCTGCACGGCGAATATGTCGGTCAGGTCGCGGTCGAACCGCTCCGCCCAAAGATGGCCGCCCGTAGTTGCATCGATGAGCTGTGCGGTGATGCGCACCCTGTTCCCCGACTTGCGTACGCTGCCCTCAAGCACATGCCGCACGCCGAGCTTCGCGCCCACCTCCTGCACACGGACGTTCTGGCCCTTGAAGGTGAACGACGAATTGCGGGCGATGACGAAGAGCTGCGACAGTTTGGACAGCGCCGTGATGATGTCTTCAGATATGCCATCGGCGAAGTAGTCCTGTTCGGCGTCCCCGCTCATGTTGGCGAACGGCAGGACGGCGATCGACAGCTTCGGCGGCGCTGCCGTCGTCGGCCGGCTCGTCGCGGTTTCCGAGGCCGCGGCCGCCTTGGTCGCGGCGCTGCCGACTTGCAGCGAATAGACCCTGATC
>NZ_RZOI01000910.1:0-2066 GCF_004022645.1 Mesorhizobium sp. M4A.F.Ca.ET.020.02.1.1
GCTCTGAAGCGCCGCTTCAACGTCGTGGTGCTGCCTCTGCCCGGGGACATGGCGGAAGAGGTTTCGATCGTTTCCAGGCGCGTCGGCGAGATGGCCGGCGGATTGGACCTGCCAGTGCCGAAGAATGTCGGCGAGGAGATCGCCCGCGTGCTCACCATTTTCCGCGAGTTGCGCTCCGGCGCGACGGCCGACGGCAAGGTGACGCTGAAGACGCCATCTGGCTCGCTCTCCACCGCCGAGGCGATCGCAACCGTGATCAGTGGCCTCAGCCAGGCGGCATGGTTCGACGACGGCAAGTTTCACGCCGAAGGTTTGGCGCCGAGCCTTGTCGGCGCGATCGTCAAGGATCCGGTTCAGGACAAGGTCGTGCTGGAGGAGTATCTGGAGACGGTGCTGAAGAAGCGGTCGGACTATGCCGGCTACTACGCGGCGCTCAACGCGGCCATCTGAGCCATGACTGAGGGCGGCATCAGTTATTTCGGCATCCGCCACCACGGACCGGGCTCCGCCGAGAGCCTGGTCAAGGCATTGCAGGAATTGCAGCCTGTCGCCGTGTTGATCGAAGGGCCGGTCGATGCGTCGCCGCTGTTGCCGCTGCTCGCCAGCCCCGACATGAAGCCGCCGGTGGCGCTGCTCTGCTATCCCGAGGACGATCCGGCCGCGACCAGCTTCTGGCCGTTCGCCGAATTCTCGCCGGAATATCAGGCGGCGTTGTGGGCGGTCGCCAACAAGGCGGCGCTGCGCTTCATCGATCTGCCGTCCGCGGCGCGGCTGGCCGAGAAGGCGCCCGAAAGTCCGACCGACACCGATACCGCCGAAGCGGAACCTGTCGAAGAGCAAGGCGAGGAAGCGACGCGCATCCAGGATCCGATCGGCACCCTGGCGCGCGCCGCCGGCTACGAGGATGGCGAAAGCTGGTGGTCCGATATCATCGAGCAGAATCCCGCGCCGGGGCCGATCTTCGCGGCCATTGCCGACGCGATGACGACGCTGCGCGACGGCGAGGGTGTGATCGGCAAATTCGAGGCGATGCGCGAGGCGCACATGCGGCTGGAAATCGCAGCCGCGCGCAAGGAGTTCGATGGGCCGCTAGCGGTCGTCTGCGGCGCCTGGCACGTGCCGGCCTTGCAGGCGGCGCATACGCAAAAGAGCGACCAGGCCCTGCTCAAGGGAATGGCCCGCCGCAAGACCATGATGACCTTCGCGCCGTGGACGGGGCCGCGCCTGGCGCTCGGCTATGGCTACGGCGCCGGCGTCGTTGCGCCCGGCTGGTGCAAGCATCTGTGGCAGACGCGTGCGCAGGGCGACTCTTCCATCCTGTGGCTGGCGCGGATCGCTTCGGTCCTCAGGGCGAAAGGCCACATGATCTCGACCGCGTCGCTGATCGAGGCGGAACGTCTGGCGCGCGCGCTTGCGGCCATCCGCGAACGGCCGAAGCCGGGTTTCGAGGAACTGCGCGACGCTTCGATCGCAGGGCTGTTCAACGGCGAGGCCCTGCTGTGGAAGATGGTCGAGGCCGAATTGCTGCTAGGCGCCGATGTCGGCGAGATACCGCCGGACACGCCGCTGGCGCCGCTGATCGATGACCTGCAGCGCAACCAGAAGACGGCGCGGCTGAAGCCCGAGGCCTTGGAACGGGAGCTCTCCATCGACCTGCGCAGCGAGAGCGGGCTGTTTCGGTCGACGCTGCTGCACCGGCTGAACGTGCTTGGCGTGAACTGGGGCAAGCTGACCGACACCGGGCGCAGCCGCGGCACCTTTCGCGAGCGCTGGATGCTGGCCTGGCAGCCGGAGTATGCCGTTCAACTGGTCGAGAACCTGGTCTACGGCCCGACCATCGAGAAGGCCGCCAACGGCCGCCTGGTTCAGATGATCGCCGCCGCCGCGACACTCGACACCCTGGCCGCGCTGGTCCAGGGCGCCATCACGGCGGCTCTCAGTGAAGCTTCCGCTGCTGGCCTCGTCGCGCTGGAGGAAAAAGCGGCACACAGCAGCGAATGCCTGGAACTTCTGGCTTCGGTGCCGCCGCTGGCCGACATCATCCGCTACGGCGAAGCGCGCAAGAC
>NZ_RZOI01000911.1:0-2066 GCF_004022645.1 Mesorhizobium sp. M4A.F.Ca.ET.020.02.1.1
CTTGTGGTCCTGAGCGGTGCCGAAGGGCAGCGCCGTGGTGCCATCGCACAGGCAGAAGAAGCTCGCCTCCTCGCCGGTCAGAAATTCCTCGACCACCACCTCGGCGCCGGCGGCGCCAAAGGCGCCATCGAAACAGGCGTCGAGCGCGACAAGCGCCTCGGGGAGCGTCATGGCGATGGTGACGCCCTTGCCGGCGGCGAGCCCGTCGGCCTTGATGACGATCGGCGCGCCCACCTTCTCGACATAGGCCCTCGCCGAGTCGAGGTCGGCGAAGCGGCCATAGGTGGCGGTCGGGATGTCGTATCTAGCGCAAAGGTCCTTGGTGAAGCCTTTCGAGCCTTCGAGCCGCGCCGCCCGCTTCGACGGACCGAAGACGCGGATGCCCTCGCCGCGCAAGTCATCGGCAATGCCGGCGACCAGCGGCCCCTCCGGCCCGACGACGACGAGATCGATCTTGTTGTCCTTGCAAAAGCCAGCTACCGCGGCGTGGTCGGCAATGTCGAGCTTGACCAGCTCGGCGTCACGGCCAATCCCCGGATTGCCGGGCGCGGCATAGAGTTTGGTCAACAGCGGCGAGGCCGCGATCTTCCAGGCCAGGGCATGTTCGCGGCCGCCGGAGCCGATCACCAAAACGCGCATGCCGATATCCCCAGTCATCCACGACAGGACCTCCCGCTATTGCCCCGGGGCCGGCGGGTCAAGGCTTTTGGCTCGCTCGATGCCGGTTGCGCACGGGAACGTCGCGCCAGGGGCGCCACGTTTCACGCCGATGGGCGGGTCACGTCGGCGCGGTCAGCGCTGGAAAACGACCGGAAACCAGTCTTCACGCAATTTCGGGCCGGGCTGCATGCCGTGCCCCGGATAGGGCGGCGAGGTGCGACCCGGACGCTTGACATAATGCGCGCGGCCGCTTGACGGCGCTCACCGCTGCTGCCACTCCAGCACGATGGAAACCATCCAGTCGAAAGCGGCGCAGGGCCGCGTCGCAGACGCGCCGAGCGGTCACTGGGTCTACCGCGCGCTGCCGCGCGGGCTCTGGCCCTATGCGCAGCTCGCGCGCTGGGATCGCCCGATCGGCTGGCAATTGCTCTTGTGGCCGTGCTGGTGGTCGGCCGCTCTTGCGGCAAGCGCCTATCCGCGTCCGACGGATCCGCTGCTGACCCTGCTGCCGGCGCCCTGGTATCTCTTGCTGTTCCTGGTCGGCGCGATTGCCATGCGCGGCGCCGGCTGCACCTATAACGACCTGGCCGACGAGGACATCGACAACCAGGTCGGGCGCACGCGCTCGCGGCCGCTGCCGGCAGGCAAGGTAACGCGCCGGCAGGCCTGGGTGTTCCTGGTCATCCAGGCGCTGGCGGGCCTGGCGGTGCTTTTGCAGTTCAACAGCTTCGCCATTCCGCTCGGCATCGCCTCGCTTGTCATCGTCGCGATCTACCCGTTCATGAAGCGGATCACCGACTGGCCGCAATTCGTGCTCGGGCTAGCCTTTTCCTGGGGCGCGCTGATGGGATGGGCGGTCGAGTTCGGCGATCTCGATGGCCCGGCCATCATGCTCTATATCGGGTCAATCCTGTGGGTGATCGGCTACGACACGATCTACGCACATCAGGACAAGGAAGACGACGCCATCGTCGGCGTGCGCTCGACGGCGCGCCTGTTCGGCGACAACACCAGGACCTGGCTGGTCGGCCTCTATGGCGGCGCGCTCGCCTGCTTCGCCATCGCCTTCGCCTCGGCGCAGGCGCCGATGCCGGCGCTGGCCGGGCTGATCGCCGCCGGCGCGCATATGGCGCGACAGATCGCGAAGCTGAACATCGACGATGCGGACCAGTGCCTCAGGCTGTTCAAGTCGAACAACCAGGTCGGCTGGCTGATCTTCCTCGGCCTGATCGGCGGCGCGCTGTGGGTGGCGCTGAAGCCGCTGCTGTAGTTCTCCCTTCTCCCCGTTCAACGGGGAGAAGGTGGCGGCAGCCGGATGAGGGGCAGCGCGAGCCTTGCAGGCAAGGAGAAATGTACAGCGGTTATACGGCCTCTGATCGGCTTTCGATGTGGCCAAACCCTGAGGT
>NZ_RZOI01000912.1:0-2064 GCF_004022645.1 Mesorhizobium sp. M4A.F.Ca.ET.020.02.1.1
GGGGTAATGCGGGCCGGCGGCTTCTCGCTCTTGACCACGGAGGCTTCCGCCAGGGCGATGCCGTCGGCGGTCTGGCGCAGCGGGACGATGCCGCGCGCCAGCGCGAGCACATATTTGCTGTATTCGGTCAAAAGCACGCGCAACGCTTCCGGCTTGGTCAGCCAGCCGCCATTGCCGAGATTGGTGTTGACCACCGGATAGGGCTCCAGCTTGGCGCCGTGCAGTAGCCGCCCCATCTCCAGCAGGCTGCGCGGCATATGGTAATTGTTGGTGACAAGGATGACGCTGCCATAGGCGTGGCTCTCCACCCATTTGGCGCTCTCCTCGGCATTGCCGATCGTGTCGAGCGCGGCGCGGTCGATGTCGACGCAGCAGGAAAACAGCGCCTTGTCGCCGCCGGTCGCGGCCTGCAATTGACGGCGGCTGGCGGAAGGATGAACGCCGCTGATCAGCAGGCGCTCGCCCTTGCCGGAGGCGAGAAGGTCCATCGCCGCGTCGAGGCGCGACTGGCCACCGGTGAGCACGATAATGGCATCGGCCCTGGCGGGGTTAGCGGGCGTCGTCATGTGGCTGACGGTGCTGGCGAACCAGCCGAAGCCGCCGGCAAACAGAGCCGCTAGCGCCAGGACCGAGAAAGCACAGATCCGAAGGACCATGACAAGACGGGCCAGATTGCCGGGCCCATGCCCCCGGGTACCAGCAACTGGCATCCGTCCAGCCGTCCCGGTCGTGTCCCGCGCGTCCATCATCCTATGGTTAATCCTGAAATGCGGCCTTTGATAGATGAAAAGGCGCACATTGCGTTACGGCAGTTTCTCTTGCGTGATCAGACCCTTGCTGAACATGACCGGTTCAGCATTCGCTCGCTCCCGGTTCCGGATCATGCTCAGCTCCCATCCGGCTGGCGCATGTCGATGTCGCTGAGATAGGCGACCACGGTGGCATGGGATGTCGCCGCCGTCAGCACACCGATCACCAGCACCATCAAGCCGACGCCGAGATAGCCAGCCGAGCCGATGGCGAAATTGCCGAACAGGGCTGTCGCCTGGTCCGCCTGGGGCGTGGCCATGTTGCGCGACGACCACCAGGAAAAGACGATGAAGACCAGGATCGCGGCAGCGCCTCCTGCGGCGGCGCCCTTCATGCCGGTGACCAGGAAATGCCAGCGAAATTCGCGCGCGATGAAGCGCGCCTCGGCACCGACGAAATGCAGCACCTCGATGATATGGCCGTTGCCAGCCATAGCGCCGCGCGTCGCGAACACCACTGTCAGCACCGTCGCCGACAGCATCAGCACCAGTACGGCGATGCCGATGGTCACCGTGGTGCGGGCCATGGCCACGAGCCGGTCGACCCAGGTGCGGTGGTCGTCGAGTGCCGCGCTCGGCAGCTTGGGCGCGATCGCGGCGCGCATCGCCGCAAAGTCGGGCGGGCTGTTCTCGTCAATGGTGACGATCACCAGGCGCGGCACCGGCAATTCGTCGATGTTGAGGCCTGTGCCCAGCCACGGCTCCAGCAAGCGGGCGGTAGCGTCCCGGTCGATGATTTTGGTGCCCTTGACGCCGGGAAATTCGCTGGCGATCTGTGAGGCCTGAGCCAGCGCGGCCTCCATGTCGAGGCCGTCGACCGGCTTGATCTGGATCGTCGCCTCGCGCGAGATCTGGTTTTCCCACACCGAGGCGGTGTCGCGCACCAGGGTCACGGCGCCGAAGGTCAGGCAGGACAGGAAGGTCATGATGGCGATGACCAGCACCAGCGCCCGTCCGGCGATGTTCTGAGCCGGCACGATCGGCGCCATCCTGCGCTGGGCGCGCTGCATCACGCCAGTCATCTCGGCCGGCTGGTCATGGAGATGTTCGGCGGAAAGCTCAGTCATAGATATCCAGCCTTCCGCCGGCGAGGATCATGCGTCGCGCGTCGACCTGCTCCATCAGGCCGAGGTCGTGAGTCGCGATGACCACGGCGGTGCCGAGACGGTTGAGCTCGATAAACAGCCGAAGCAGCCGGCGCGCCAGCGGCGGGTCGACATTGCCGGTCGGTTCGTCGGCGAGCAGGATCTCGGGC
>NZ_RZOI01000913.1:0-2060 GCF_004022645.1 Mesorhizobium sp. M4A.F.Ca.ET.020.02.1.1
CCCGTATCTCGTGCTGGTCCTCGGGCTGGTTGACCATTTCCTCGAGCAGCAGGCTGATCTGGGCCTTGAGCGATTCCAGCGCCATTTTTCTTCTCCTCCACTGCCTAGGTGTACTGAGATCCGGTCAGGCCGGGTCGAAAATGGTGGTCTCCGAGAACCGGAGCGGAGCGTACTTGAAGTACGTGAGCACCGGAAGCGCGGGAGATCGCCATTTGCAGGCCGGCCTCACACCTAACGCAGCATGCGCGAAATGAGCTGCGCCGTATAGTCGACCATCGGCACGATGCGGGCATAGTTAAGCCGCGTCGGACCGATGACGCCGAGTGCGCCGACGACACGGGCGTCCTTGTCGCGATAGGGCGCCACGACCAGCGACGAGCCGGACAGCGAAAACAGCTTGTTTTCCGAGCCGATGAAGATGCGCACGCCGGGCCCTTCCTCGGCGAGGTCGAGCAGTTGCAGCAGCCCGTCCTGCGTCTCCAGATCCTCGAACAGATGGCGCAGCAATTCGATGTCGGCCTGGGCGGTGACGTTTTCGAGCAGGTTGGCGCGGCCGCGCACGATGAGCCGTGCCGGCAGGCCGCTTTCGGCGCCAGCCCAGACCGCCAGGCCCTTTTCGACCAGGTCCTGCGACAGCGTGTCGAGGGCGGCCCTGGTCTCGTCCTTGATGCGGGCGATCTCGACGCGCGCCTCGGCCAGTGTGCGGCCCCGGATATGGGCGTTGAGGAAGTTGGAGGCCTCGTGCAGCTGCGACACGGTGGTGCCGGCGGGCAGGTCGACGACGCGGTTCTCGACGTCGCCGTTCTGCGACACCAGCACGGCCAGCGCCTTGGTGGGTTCCAGCTGGATGAACTCGATGTGCTTCAGCGCCACCTCGTTTTTGGCGGCGAGCACCAGGCCGGCGCCGCGCGACATGCCCGACAGCATCTGGCTGGCCTCGGTCAGCATATGCTCCAGCGTGGCGCCCGAGCCGGAGGCGCGCACCTGCGCTTCGATGATGCGGCGCTCCTCGTCGGAGAGGTCGCCAAGCTCCATAAAGGCGTCGACGAAGAAGCGCAGGCCGGTCTGCGTCGGCAAACGGCCGGCCGAGATATGCGGGGCATAGATCAGGCCGAGATGCTCGAGATCGCTCATCACGTTGCGGATGGTGGCCGGCGACAGCGAAGAGGGCAGGATGCGCGACAGGCTGCGCGAGCCGACCGGCTCGCCATCCCTGAGATAGGATTCGACGATGCGCCGGAAGATATCGCGCGAGCGCATATCAAGCGACTGGAGCGCGGGCGACTGCGATGCCGGATCGACTGCCTTGGTCATTCGAGCCAAAACCTCCTGCTCAAATATAGACTTAGGCCGTGCCCGCGCAACCCGGTCCATTTTCCTTTGCGCCATGCGCCGCATGCGTCTACAAGCCGCCAACGAATCCTTGAAAACCAAAAGAAAGAAGAAAGAGGCCTCGATGCGCCCCTCCAAACGCCAAGCCGACGAAATGCGCGCCATCTCCTTCGAGCGCGGCGTCTCCAAGCACGCCGAGGGTTCGTGCCTCGTGAAGTTCGGCGACACGCATGTTCTGTGCACGGCAAGCCTGGAGGAAAAAGTGCCGGCCTGGATGCGCAATTCCGGCAAGGGCTGGGTGACGGCCGAGTACGGCATGCTGCCGCGTTCGACCGGCGAGCGCATGCGGCGCGAGGCTTCAACCGGCAAGCAGGGCGGCCGCACGCTGGAAATCCAGCGGCTGATCGGCCGTTCCTTGCGCGCCGTGGTCGACCTGCAGGCGTTGGGCGAGCAGCAGATCACTGTCGACTGCGACGTGATCCAGGCCGATGGCGGCACCCGTACCGCCTCGATCACCGGCGGCTGGGTGGCGCTCCATGACTGCCTGCGCTGGATGGAGGCGCGGCAGATGGCCAGCGTCGCCAAGGTGCTGAAGGACCATGTCGCGGCGATCTCCTGCGGCATCCATGACGGCCAGCCGGTCCTCGACCTCGACTATCTCGAGGATTCCTCGGCCGGCACCGACGCCAATTTCGTCATGACCGGCAAGGGCGGTATCGTCGAGATCC
>NZ_RZOI01000914.1:0-2057 GCF_004022645.1 Mesorhizobium sp. M4A.F.Ca.ET.020.02.1.1
TGATCGCCGCCAATGCGCTGGGCTATGGCACCAACATGATCAGCAACTGGTATTCCGACGTGCCGGAGGGCAGGGCGATCCTTGGCCTGGCGCCGGAAGAGCGCGTGATCGGCTTCGTCCATATCGGCTCCTACCAAGGGCCGGCGCCGGAGCGGCCGCGGCCCGACCCGGCAAAGCTTTACGCCGACTATCAGGGACCGTGGGCTGGCTAGAATGTTCTACGAACCCTCGAAAGGGCACGGCCTGCCGCACGATCCGTCAAAGGCGATCGTGGCGCCGCGACCGATCGGCTGGATCTCGACCATCGACCGCCAGGGCAAGATCAACCTCGCGCCTTATTCGTTCTTCAATGCCTTTTCGACAAAGCCCTTCATCGTCTGGTTCTCATCGGAGGGTGAGAAGGACAGCGCCACCTTCGCCGAAGAGACCGGCGAGTTCGTCGCCAATCTGGTCAGCCGCGATCTGGCGCAGAAGATGAACCGCACCGCGGTCGACGCGCCGCGCGGCGTCAGCGAGTTCGGCTATGCCGATCTGACGATGGCGCCGTCGCGCCTTGTCGCGCCGCCGCGGGTGGCGGAGGCGCCGGCCGCGCTCGAGTGCCGGGTGACGGAGATCATCCGGCCGCGTGCGCTCGACGGCACGCAGACGAGTGCCGTCGTCGTCGCCGGCGAGGTGGTTGGCGTCCATATCGACGATGCCTATCTGAAGGACGGTATCTTCGACATCGTCAGGGCCGGCAATGTCGGCCGGCTCGGCTATATGGACTATGCCAGCATCGACGAGATTTTCTCGATGCGCCGGCCGCGCTGGGGAAAGGACTAGGCAGAGCTCAGGTAAACGGCGGCGGGACATTCGCGGAAGGTTGGCCATGATCGCAAGACTGATCCTGCAGACTTTCGTGTGGTTCGGCGTCATGGGCGCCGTGCTGTTCCTCTCGGCCGGCACGCTGAACTGGCCGGGAGCCTGGGTGTATCTGGTGGCGATGATTGGACTCAGCCTCACCATGGGCGTGTCGCTCGCCCGGCGCGATCCCGGGCTGATGAACGAGCGGCTGCGCCCTCCGATCCAGAAGGACCAGACCGCGGCCGACAAGGTGCTCCTCTCCATACTGCTCATCGCCATCTTTACGTGGCTGGGTCTCATGGGGCTCGACTTTCGCCACGGCTGGTCGGCGGTTCCTTTCTGGGGACTGGCACTCGGTGGGCTGGTCCTGCTGGTCGGTATCTGGATCTGCTACCTGACGATGCTGGAGAACAGTTTTGCGGCGCCTGTAGTGAAGATCCAGGGTGAGCGCGGACAGCATGTGATTACCACGGGCCCCTACAGCTATGTCCGCCATCCGATGTATGCCGGCGCCATCCCCTACTTTGCCGGCACGGCGCTTCTGCTTGGCTCCTGGTGGGGGCTGGCCTCGGTGCTCTTTTTCATCGTGCTCCTGGCGGTCCGCATCTTTATCGAGGAGAGGACGCTGCGGACCGGCCTGCAGGGCTATGACGACTACGCGGCAAATGTCCGCTACCGGCTGATCCCGCTGGTCTGGTAGCCGCTGGCCAAGCGATCGGCGGCGAGCGATCGACTAGGCAGAAATCCCTGCCGCCCTGGCGCGGGCCAGCAATCGCTCGGCGAGCCGCAGGTGCGGCCGGTCGACCATTTTGCCGTCGATGCCGACGACGCCGGGATTACCCGCCGCCGCGAACGCGTCGACGATTGCCTGGGAGTGTCGCACGGCTTCCGCCGACGGCGTGAAGGCGGCGTTGATGACCGGCACCTGCGCCGGGTGGATGGCCATCTTGCCGGTGAAACCGTCGCGCTCGGCCTCGCGGCACTCGGCTCCGAAAGCTTCCATGTCGCGGAAATCCGGAAAAACGGTGTCGATCGCCGCGACTTCCGCCGCACTGGCCGCAAGGATGGTCATGGCGCGGGCAAGGCGGAAGACGTCGGTGTAGCGGCCGCTCGCGTCGCGCGCGGCGCGGGCGCCGATCGCGGCCGACAGATCCTCGGCGCCCCAGGTGAGGCCGGCAAGCCGCGCGCTGGCGCCGGCATAGGGTGCGGCCGTC
>NZ_RZOI01000915.1:0-2057 GCF_004022645.1 Mesorhizobium sp. M4A.F.Ca.ET.020.02.1.1
GACAGCGGCGGCTTCCGTAGGATAGATCGCGACACCGACGGTGCAGCCGACCTGGATGTCGCCTCCCGGAGCCGGAACCTTGATGCGCAGCCGCTCCAGCACGCGCTCCGCCACGCGCACCGCCTTCTCCCTGGCCTGGTCCGCCTTGCCCAAAAACAGGAAAGCGAACTCGTCGCCGCCGAGCCGCGCGACGAAGTCGGCGCTGCGCAGGATCGCGCGCAGCTTGTCCGACACGCGCTGCAACAGCGCATCGCCGGCCTCGTGGCCAAGCGTGTCGTTGACCTCCTTGAAGCGGTCGAGGTCGATGAACAGCAGGCCTGCCGCCTCGCCGGTGGCGGCGCAGCGGCCGATCACCGATTTGAGCTCGTTGTGGAAGGCGCGCCGGTTGGGCAGATCGGTCAGGAGATCGTGGTTGGCCGAATGGTCGCTCTGCTGCTTGGCCAGCTCGATCTCACGCTTTTGCGCCGACAGTTCCTCGTTGGCGGCCTTGAGGTCGAGCAGCAGCTGCGCATTGAGGTCCTCGACGACCTTGCGGTCGCTGATGTCGACGACGAACCCCTCGAGGAATTCGAGCCCGCCGGCCTCGTCCCAAACACCGCCGCCGATCTCGCGGACCCAGAGCGGCTCGCCGACCCTCGGCACGCTGCGGTAGTCGACATTCCAGTTGCAGCGCGCCTCGAGCGCGGCGTCGACGGCAGCATAGACCGAAGCGAGATCGTCAGGATGGATGGCCGAGACGTAGTCGCGCACCGCATTGTGGATGAAATCGCTCGGCCGATAGCCGCTGACAGTGAGGATGCCGTCGCTGATGTAGAGCATCGTATAGGACTGGTCGTTGCGGCAGCGGTAGAGATAGCCGTCCATGCGACCGGTGATGCTGAGTAGCGCATCCAGCCGCTCGTCGTGGTGGCCCCCCTGGCCAACCGCGGATGCAGAGACCCCGTCATGCTTCATGGCCGCACCCCCAAGTTAGCGGTCTGAGCGCGCCGTAGATGCCGTTACGGCAAGTCAGCAAGAGGCCCTCTATATCAGCTGAGTATTATCAATCTGTTATGGGAGGCGCCCGACGCGCACCGCTTCTCAGTTGCTCGCCGTGTAGGCCGCGATCGCCGCCATGTTGACGATGTCTGAGTCCTTGGCGTTCAGCGAAACGATCTGCACCGGCTTGTTCAGGCCGACCAGCAGCGGGCCGATAACGGTCGAGCCGCCGAGTTCCTGCAGCATCTTGGTCGAGATCGAGGCCGAGTGGAACGCCGGCATGATCAGCACGTTGGCCGGGCCGGTCAGCCGTATGAACGGGTATTGCGCCATGGCGCGGGCGTTGAGCGCCACGTCGGCGGCCATCTCGCCGTCATACTCGAAATCGACGCGGCGCTTGTCGAGGATGCGCACGGCCTCCTGCACGCGCTCGGAACGTTCGCCATGCGGATGGCCGAAGGTCGAGTAGGCGAGCATGGCAAGCCGCGGCTCATAGCCCATGCGGCGGGCAAAGCCGGCCGCTTCCTCGGCGATGTCGGCGATCTGCTCGGCATTCGGCATGTCGTGCACGGCGGTATCGGCGACTAGTACGGTCTTGCCCCGCGCGAGCACGATCGAGACGCCGATGACGCGGTGGCCCGGCTTGGCGTCGATGACGCGGCGGATGTCGTCAAGCGCGGTGGAGTAGTTGCGGGTGACGCCAGTGACGATGCCGTCGGCATCGCCCAGCGCCACCATGCAGGCGGCGAAGTGGTTGCGGTCATTGTTGATCAGCCGCTGGCAGTCGCGGAACAGGAAGCCCTTTCGCTGCATGCGCTCGTAGAGATAGTCGGTGTAGATGCCGTTGCGGCGCGACAGCCTGGCATTGATGATCTCGATGCCCTGCTTGTTGAGCTCGATGCCGGCGTGTTTGGCGTTTTCCTTGATGACGTCGTCGCGGCCGAGCAGGATGGCGGTGCCGAGATTCTGGTTCACATAGGAGACGGCGGCGCGCATCACCTGCTCCTCCTCGCCCTCGGCGAAGACGATGCGCTTGGGCTGGCGCCGCACGCGGTCGTAGATGCGCTGCAGGGTGGAGG